>NZ_JBIVXJ010000003.1:165665-266444 GCF_044769185.1 Pseudomonas sp. NPDC090592 | reverse complement strand
CGGGCGGCGCTCGATCTCATAGGCGCCAAAAATGCTGTGGCGAACACCTTGCAGCCCTGACACATTCCCATCGCCCACAAAAAAGCCCCGGCTCTTACGAGCCGGGGCTTTTTCATGACAGCTACAACAGCAATCAGCCGTTGAAGACTTCATCCACGCTGTTCAGCGGGTAATGCTTCGGATACGGCAGGGTAGCCACGCCGGATTCGATGGCGGCCTTGGCCACAGCGTCGGAAACGACGGTGATCAGGCGTGCGTCCAGCGGCTTCGGAATGATGTACTCACGGCCGAATTCCAGGCCTTCGACACCATAGGCTTCGCACACTTCCTTCGGCACTGGCAGCTTGGCCAGGTCTTTCAGGGCGATGGCAGCGGCAATTTTCATTTCTTCGTTGATGCGCTTGGCGCGAACGTCCAGGGCACCACGGAAGATGAACGGGAAGCCCAGTACGTTGTTGACCTGGTTCGGGTAGTCGGAACGACCGGTCGCCATGATCACGTCGCTGCGCGTGGCGTGCGCCAGCTCTGGCGAAATTTCCGGGTCCGGGTTCGAGCAGGCGAACACGATCGGGTTGGCCGCCATCGACTTCAGGCCTTCCGGGCTCAGCAGGTTCGGGCCGGACAGGCCTACGAACACATCGGCACCGTTCAGGGCATCAGCCAGGGTGCGCTTGTCGGTGGCGTGGGCGAACTGAGCCTTGTACTGGTTCAGGTCGTCACGGCCAGCGTGAATCACGCCGCTGCGGTCGATCATGTAGATGTTCTCGACCTTGGCACCCATGCTCACCAGCAGCTTCATGCAGGAGATGGCAGCAGCGCCGGCACCCAGGCAGACGATCTTGGCGTCTTCCAACTTCTTGCCGGCGATTTCCAGTGCGTTGATCATGCCGGCCGCGGTCACGATGGCGGTACCGTGCTGGTCATCGTGGAACACCGGAATGTCGCACTGTTCGATCAGGGTGCGCTCGATTTCGAAGCACTCAGGCGCCTTGATGTCTTCGAGGTTGATACCACCGAAGGTGATCGAGATGCGGCGAACGGTATCGATGAATGCTTGCGGGCTTTCCGATTCGACTTCGATGTCGAACACGTCGATACCAGCGAAACGCTTGAACAGAACACCCTTGCCTTCCATGACCGGCTTGGAAGCCAGTGGGCCGAGGTCACCCAGACCGAGGATGGCGGTGCCATCGGAAATCACCGCAACCAGGTTGCCTTTGCCGGTGTATTTGTAAGCCAGCTCTGGATCACGGCCAATTTCACGCACGGGCTCAGCAACGCCTGGGCTGTAGGCCAGGGCGAGGTCACGGGCGGTGGCAGTGGGCTTGGAGAGTTCGACGCTCAGTTTCCCCGGACGAGGTTGAGCGTGGTATTCGAGAGCGGCGGTTTTCAGGTCTGACATGGTGGGCATTCCGCTATTTACTGTTCTGACGGACCGCCGAGGATACGCAAAGAGCCGGGGAGTCACAAGACTGGTCGGTCACTTGTGTCAAGGCCTTTAGCCTACGACTTTACGCTATAACCCACGGGGGCATACGGCTCACAGTGTGTACAATCCAATAGCGAAATGTCTACATCTTTTAGCCTGAAATACGCTCCAACATGCTCGGATCGGTCAATGGCAACACCCAGCGTCGCTGCCCGGGCTTCAGGCCACCCTTGCGGGAACGGTCCAGCACCCAGCCACGCGCTTCGACCTGGCGTCCCTTGAGATTATCGAAGAAGCTGCCGGGGAAGTTGCGCTGCAGACGAGCGGGAACCTGCAGTACCACAGTGTCATCCAGGCTCAGCCAGACGCCACCACGGTTACGGTCGATAGCGTTGATACGGCCAGCGACCACAGCAAACCCTGACTGCTTCACATCACTTGCACGCACCACGGGCGAACGGCGCCACAGGCCGCTACCGGCCTTGCGCGCCGCTTGCTCGGCTGCTGCCTGGCAGCCGCTCAGGCGTACGTTGGGGGCAACGGCCACGCGGTAGCCCAAGCCCTCGCTGAGCAACTGTGCTTCCAGATTGTCGCCATTACGCCCGTAGATATGCGCCAGTGTGCGGCCATATTTGTCCTTGCCTTCCACGCCAGGCACCAGCCCGACACGCCCGTCACTGCCCTTGACCAATGCCTGAAGGCGCCGCCTGGCGGCCTCGGCATAGGGCTCGCTGGTACGGCCGTTGCGGCCGACTTCCGGGGCATTGATACCGATCAGCCGCACGCTGCGGCCATCGACCAGGCGCAAGGTATCGCCATCTACCACCTGGCGCACCAGCACCTGCTGTGGCGGCGCCAGCAGCGGGCAGAACGCCATGGCGGGAAAGTGCCAGAGAACGCCCATAAAAAAAGCGCCCACACGGGGCGCCTTTTTTTGCAGCACTGCGAAACCCGAGGGGTTCGCCATGCGCATGATTACTTCTTGGTACCGAACATACCGAAGCGATCGGCGAACTTCTGTACGCGGCCGCCGGTGTCCAGGACTTTCTGCTTACCGGTGTAGAACGGGTGGCACAGGTTGCAAACGTCGATCGACAGGACATTGCCCAGGGTCGAACGGGTTTCGAACTTGTTGCCGCAGCTGCAGGTGACTGCAACTACTTCGTAGTTCGGGTGGATACCTTCTTTCATGGTCACTTCCTCGAGCTGCGTGCCGCCACCCAACACCAATTGTTGAATACCGCACGTAATTAGGCGGCGAATAATACCAGAGCACAGCGCCAGCGCAAGGTGTCGCTTGCACCGACCGTCGTCTGCTAGGCTCGCCAGTTCTTGTAACGCCCTCCGAGACTTTTTGCGTGTCCGACGTCATCCTGCGCCTTGCCCTGCCCTCCCCGCTGCGTCGCCTGTTCGACTACAAGGCGCCGGCGAGCATGGCGCGCCAGACCTTGACCCCGGGCATGCGTATTCGCGTGCCATTCGGCCGTCGCGAAATGATCGGCGTGCTGGTAGAGGTGTGCGCGCAAAGCGAAGTGCCTGCCGACAAACTCAAGCCCGCCAGCGCCCTGCTCGACCCGGTATCCCCCATTCCCGCGTCGCTGTTCAAGCTGTGCCTGTGGACCGCCCAGTACTACCAGCACAGCCTGGGCGACACCTTGAGCTGGGCCTTGCCCACGCTGCTGCGCCAGGGCGAACCCGCAGAGATGCGCCAGGAGCGCTTCTGGCACATTGCCCCCGGCGCCCGCCTGGAAGACCCGCGCATCGCCCGCGCACCGCGCCAGCGCGACGCCCTCAAGACCCTGGCCCAGCACCCGCATGGCGTGGCCCACAGCCTCCTGGCCAAGCTCAACCTGAACAAGGACAGCCTCGACCTGCTACTGGCCAAGGACCTGGTACAGATCGAAGTCCGTCGCCACCTGCCGGCCCTGCGCCATGAACACTGGCTGGCACAGCCGGAACTGCCCCTCAACGAGGAGCAACGCGACGCCTTCGACGCCGTGCGCGAAGGCTTTGACGGCTTCGGCGCGTTCCTGCTGGCCGGCGTCACCGGCAGCGGCAAGACCGAGGTCTACCTGCAACTGATCCGCGAAACCCTGGAGGCCGGTAAGCAGGCACTGGTGTTGATCCCGGAGATCAACCTCGGCCCGCAGACCCTGGCGCGTTTCGAGCAACGCTTCAACGCCCGCATTGCCCTGCTGCACTCGGCGGTGAACGACCGCGAACGCCTGGACGCCTGGCTGGCGGCGCGGGACGGCGAGGCCGACATCATCATCGGCACCCGTTCAGCCTTGTTCACGCCCATGAAAAACCCCGGCCTGATCATCATCGACGAGGAGCACGACGGCTCCTATAAACAGCAGGAAGGCCTGCGCTATCACGCCCGCGACCTGGCACTGGTGCGCGCCCATCAGGAGAACATCCCGATCCTGCTCGGCTCCGCCACGCCGTCGCTGGAAACCTTGCACAACGCCCTTACCGGCCGCTACCGCCTGCTACGCATGAACCAGCGCGCTGGCGGTGCACGCCCGCCACGCATGCTGCGGCTGGATGTGAAGAGCCTGCCCCTGGACAGCGGCATCAGCGGCCCGTTGCAACAGGCCATTCGCCAGACCCTGGAGGCGGGCCAGCAGGTGCTGGTGTTCCTCAACCGCCGCGGTTTTGCCCCGACCTTGCTGTGCCACGACTGTGGATGGTTGTCCGAGTGCCCGCGCTGCGATGCGCGCATGACCGTGCATCAGCGTTCCGGCGTATTGCGCTGCCACCACTGTGGCTATGACGAACGCCTGCCGCACCAGTGCCCGCAGTGCAACCACGTTGACCTGCGCCCGGTCGGTGCTGGCACCGAGCGCGCCGAAGAACGCCTGAAGGTGTTGTTTCCGGACTACCCGATCCTGCGGGTGGACCGCGACAGCACGGCGCGCAAGGACGCCATGCACAACCTGTTCAGCACCATCCAGCGTGGCCAGCCGAGCATCCTTGTCGGCACGCAGATGCTTGCCAAGGGCCACCACTTCCCACGTGTGACCCTGGTAGCCATCCTCGATGCCGATGGCGGGCTGTTCTCCGGCGATTTCCGCGCCAGCGAGCGCATGGCGCAGCTGATCGTGCAGGTAGCCGGGCGTGCCGGGCGCGCCGAAGAGCCCGGCAAGGTCATCATCCAGACCCATCTGGCAGACCATCCGCTGCTGGTGCAACTCACCGAGCAGGGCTACTTCGCCTTTGCCGAACAAGCCCTGGACGAACGCCGTGCCGCTGGGCTGCCGCCCTACTCGCACCTGGCCTTGCTGCGCGCCGAAGCGCACAAGCCGGGGCAGGCCGAAGGTTTCCTTGACGAAGCGTGCGCCGCCGCCGAGCGCCTGGTGGCCGAGCAGCGCTTGCCGGGTATCGAACTGCTTGGCCCGGTACCGGCGCCCATGGAGCGCCGCGCCGGGCGTTTCCGCGCGCAACTGTTGATTCAGGCCAATACCCGGGCGCCTTTGCATCGACTGATCAGCGCCTGGTTGCTAGTGTTGGAACAAATGCCGAGCGGGCGCCAGGTACGCTGGTCGCTGGATGTCGACCCGGTCGACCTGTACTGAGCTGCAAGCTGCAAGCTGCAAGCTGCAAGCTGCAAGCAAGAGCAGGACAGGGACAGGCAACGCGATCAAGCTTTTCCTTGTGGCTTGCAGCTTACAGCTTGCAGCTCAAAGGTTGGCAACCCGCTCCCAGCCACGGATAATGCCCAGTTTTTCCACCTGCGCATCCAGGCGCTCACCGCGCTTGCGGTCGAAAAGAGATCCCCATGAAAGACACCATTCGCCAGCTGATCCAGCAAGCCCTCACCCAACTCGTCACCGACGGTGTGCTGCCTGAAGGGCTGTCGCCGGCGATCCAGGTGGAAAACGCCCGGGACAAGACCCACGGCGACTTCGCCAGCAACATCGCCATGATGCTGGCCAAGCAGGCGGGCATGAAGCCGCGCGACCTGGCCGAAAAGCTGATCAATGCCCTGCCGGCCAGCGCCGACATCAGCAAGGTCGAAATTGCCGGCCCGGGCTTTTTGAACTTCTTCCAGAATACCGACGCCCTGGCCAACCGCCTGGACGCCGCCCTGGCCGACGCGCACCTTGGCGTGCGCAAGGCCGGTGCCAGCGAAAAAGTCGTCATCGACATGTCGGCACCGAACCTGGCCAAGGAGATGCACGTCGGCCACCTGCGTTCGACCATCATCGGGGACAGCATGGCTCGCGTCCTGGAGTTCCTGGGTGACAACGTCATTCGCCAGAACCATGTGGGTGACTGGGGTACCCAGTTCGGCATGCTGATGGCCTATCTGCAGGAAAACCCGATCACCAGCGACGAGCTGTCGGACCTGGAAAACTTCTACCGCGCGGCCAAGAAGCGCTTTGACGAGTCGGAAGAATTTGCCACCCGCGCCCGCGGCCTGGTGGTCAAGCTGCAAGCCGGCGACCCGGACTGCCTGGCCCTGTGGACGCGCTTCAAGGACATCTCGCTGTCGCACTGCCAGAAGACCTACGAGCTGCTCAACGTCAAACTGACCATGGCCGACGTGATGGGCGAAAGCGCCTACAACGACGACCTGGCCAACGTGGTGGCCGACCTCAAGGCCAAGGGCTTGCTGGTCGAAGACCAGGGCGCACAGTGCGTGTTCCTCGAAGAGTTCAAGAACAGCGAAGGCGAACCACTGCCGGTCATCGTGCAGAAAGCCGACGGCGGCTACCTGTACGCCACCACCGACCTGGCTGCGGTGCGCTACCGCAGCAACGTGCTCAAGGCTGACCGCGCCCTGTACTTCGTCGATCAGCGCCAGGCCCTGCACTTCAACCAGGTGTTCGAAGTGGCACGCCGTGCAGGCTTTGTCGGCCACCCGATGCAGATGGAGCACATGGGCTTCGGCACCATGAACGGTGCTGACGGCCGCCCGTTCAAGACCCGTGACGGCGGCACCGTGAAGCTGATCGACCTGCTCACCGAGGCCAAGGACCGCGCCTACGCGCTGGTCAAGGAAAAGAACCCGAGCCTGGCCGACGAGGACCTGCGCCACATCGGCGAAGTGGTGGGCATTGGCGCGGTGAAGTACGCCGACCTGTCCAAGCACCGTACCAGCGACTACAGCTTCAACTTCGAACTGATGCTCAACTTCGAGGGCAATACCGCCCCTTACCTGCTGTACGCATACACCCGCGTGGCCGGGGTGTTCCGCAAGCTGGGCAAGGGCTTTGACGAAGTTGACGGCAACATCGTGCTGCAGGCTCCCCACGAGCAGGACCTGGCTGCGCGCCTGGCGCAGTTTGGCGAAATCCTCAATAACGTCGCCGACAAGGGCACGCCGCACGTGCTGTGCAGCTACCTGTACGACCTCGCCGGCCTGTTCTCCAGCTTCTACGAGAACTGCCCGATCCTCGCTGCCGAAACCCCTGAGCAGCAGCAAAGCCGCCTACGCCTGGCCGCCCTGACCGGCCGCACCCTCAAACAAGGTCTGGAACTGCTCGGCCTGGAAACCCTGGAGCGCATGTAAGTTGGCTGCCAAGAAGAAACCCGCCCCCAAGCGCGGCGCCAGTCGTCAGACAGCGCCAGCCAAGCAGCCGATCCCCGGCTGGGTATGGATGGCCGTGGGCCTTACCGTAGGCGCGTTCATCGTATTCCTGATGAAACTCGAGCCAGGCGGCGAAGACATCAAGCGCACCAAACCCGAGCAGCAGAAGCCGGAAAAAGTGGCCGAAGCCAGCAAGCCAGCCCAGGCCACCCCGCAGCAGCCCGTGAAGCCGAAATACGACTTCTACACGTTGCTGCCGGAGTCTGAAGTCATCGTGCCGCCAGAGGCCGTACCCGAGAAGACGCCACCGGTGCCCGCCCAGCCGGTGACCCCGGTAACGCCGGCAGAAGCGGCGAAGATCGACACCGCGCGCGCCCAGGCGGCGTTGCTGGGCCAGACCCCACCACCGGCACCGCCGGTGATCAAGCCGGCCGCGACCACCCTGTACTTCCTGCAAGCCGGCTCGTTCCGCAAGCAGGCCGATGCCGACAAGGTTCGCGCACAGATCATCCTGCTGGGCCAGGCGGTTAAAGTGGAATCGGGTACGGTCAAGGATGAAACCTGGTACCGCGTACTGGTCGGGCCGTTCAGCAACCGCGAGCAGCTGACCGGGGCACAGAAACAGCTGGCCGGGGCAGGGTTCGCCAACCTGTTGCTGCAACAGCGCCAGACCCGCCAGTAACCTTTGAACAGGGGCGCTTTGCGCCCCAGCCCTCTCAACCCCGCCCCGCATTCCTCTCGGAAACCTGGGTGTTCAACGTCCAGAAGTCATACAGCACCCCCACCAGGAACAACCCGCCGGTAAAGAAGTAGATGATCGCGGTAATCCACTTGCCCTGATACAGCCGGTGCAGGCCAAACACACCAAGGAAGGTCAGCAGGACCCAGGCGATGTTGTAGTCGATACGCCCGGACTGGAACCGAAGGTCCGCCTCACGGTCCATGGACGGGATCAGGAACAGGTCGATCAGCCAGCCAATGCCCAGCAGCCCCAGGGTAAAGAACCAAATGGTGCCGGTGATGGGCTTGCCATAGTAGAAACGATGCGACCCGGTAAAGCCGAAAATCCACAGCAGGTAGCCGATGACCTTGCTGTGCGTGTCGTGATAGGGCGCCCCCTGTTCATAACTGTTCATTCATAGCCCTCGTGGGTTATCCAAAAATTTTCTTAAAAAAAATGTGACTCTCTGGCTGCAGGCCGACGTACGGCACGTGGGGAATCGACCAACGGATCAAATAGTGATCAAAAAGCTGTTATAAAGTTGCGCGCCCAACACATAACTATTCATAAGAGCTTCATCTATGCCGCCTTTATTCAAGACATGGCTGACCCTCTGTCTATTATTGCCCCTGGCCGCCCACGCCACCAATCGTGAGCAACGTCTTCCCAATGGTTTCACCGGCTACACCACCAATGCCTCGGTGAAACACGCGCCGGTCAAGCAGACCACCCTGCGCGCACGCCCAGGCAACGCGGCAAGCAGCCGCGGTGTGCCGGTCGCTGCCATGTCGCCGAAACAGAGCAGCGATGTGCTCAGCCGTGCGGTGAATGTGCTTGGCACCCCCTACGTTTGGGGCGGCAGCAGCCCGAAAAAAGGCTTCGACTGCAGCGGGCTGGTCAAATACGCCTTCAACGATGTCGCAGACGTCGACCTGCCGCGCACCTCCAATGCCATGGCCCAGGGCCACGGTGTGAAAGTGGCCAAGGGTGACCTGAAGCCTGGTGACCTGATTTTCTTCAACATCAAGAGCCGTCGGGTGAACCATGTTGCCATTTACCTGGGCAACGACCGCTTCATCCATGCGCCGCGGCGTGGCAAGCGGGTGAGCATCGACAACCTGAGCAAGCCTTACTGGCAGAAGCACTACGTCGTGGCCAAGCGGGTGCTGCCGAAAGAGCAGCAACAGCTGAGCCTGGCCAAGCGCTAAGCAGGCCCGGCCTCTTCGCGGGCACGCCCGCTCCCACAGGGAACCCACAGCTCTCAAAGCCTGTGCTGTCCCTGTGGGAGCGGGCTTGCCCGCGAAAGGGCCGGTGCAAGCACTACAAATCTTTGATCAGCCCCTTCTCTTTCAACACCCGCATTGCCCCCTCCATCGTCCGCATCCCTTCCCCGCCGCCCGCCTGCATCACCGAACATAACTGCGCCATCCGCCCCTCGCGCACCAGATTACGCACCGCCGGCGTCGCCACCAGCACTTCCCTTGCCGCCACCCGGCCACCGCCTTCACGCCTGACCAACACCTGCGCCACTACCAGCCTTAGCGATTCCGCCAGCATGGCCCGCACCAATGGTTTTTCCTCGGCTGCAAACACTTCCACCCCGATCGATACTGCCCGCCGCCGAACGCGTATGCACAGTCGCCATCACCAGGTGCCCGGTCTCCGCCGCGCGTAACGCCAGGCGAATGGTCTCAAGGTCGCGCAACTCACCAATCATGATTACATCCGGGTCCTGGCGAAGCGCGCTGCGCAACCCCTGGGCAAAACCACGGCTATGGCGGCCAACCTCACGCTGGTTAACCAGGCTGCGCTGGCTGCTGTGGATAACTTCGACCGGGTCTTCGAGGGTGATGATGTGCAGCGCCCGCTCGCAGCTCAGCTGGTCGAGCAACGTCGCCAAGGTGCTGGACTTGCCACTGCCGGTAGGGCCACCTATCAGGATCAGGCCATCACTGCATTGCGCAACAGCTTGATACACATCCCTCAGGTCAAGTTCATCCAGCGTGGCGATCCCCCCCGGGATCAGCCGAAAGGTAACCCCAGGGCCATTCAGTTGGCGAAACAGGTTCAGCCGAAAGCGGCCAAGTGTGGGGACCTCAAGCGCCAGATCCAGCTCATCACCCTGTGCCCACTGCTGTCGTTGATGTTCAGCCAGCAAGGGCGCCATACCCTCGGTCAGGTCTGCCGACACCAGAGCCGGCATGTTCATCCGCTGCAACTCGCCATCCAGGCGCAGCATCGGTACCTGGCCCGCCGCCAGGTGCAGGTCCGAAGCCCCCGTCTCCACGGCCTGGGCCAGCAGTTCGGTCACATCCATGAGACTCCCCAAAGGCCTTCAAGCAGGTAGAATGCCGCAGACCCTACAGCCGTCGGCATCCGTCCATGTCCACCCTAGCAGACAACCTTTCCGCTATTTCCGCCCGTATCGCCAGCGCTGCCCAGGCTGCCGGGCGTGATCCGGCCAGCGTCCAGCTGCTGGCCGTGAGCAAGACCAAGCCCGCCAGCGCCATCCGCGAGGTCCACGCTGCCGGTGTGCGCGATTTCGGGGAAAACTACCTACAGGAAGCGCTGACAAAGCAGCAGGAACTCGGCGACTTGCCCTTGATCTGGCACTTCATCGGCCCCATTCAGTCGAACAAGACCAAAGCCATCGCCGAGCATTTCGACTGGGTACATTCCGTGGACCGCCTGAAGATTGCCCAACGCCTGTCCGAGCAGCGCCCTGCCGGGCTGGCACCCTTGAACATCTGCCTGCAGGTGAACGTCAGCGGCGAACACAGCAAATCCGGCTGCGCTGCCGCCGACCTGCCGGCCCTGGCCAAGGCCGTGGCCGCACTGCCCAACCTGCGCCTGCGCGGGCTGATGGCAATCCCCGAACCCACTGATGAGCGCGCCGCACAGGAGGCCGCCTTCGCCAGCCTGCGCTCGTTGCAGGAGGGTCTGGACCTTGGCCTGGATACCTTGTCGATGGGCATGAGCCACGACCTGGAAGCGGCTATTGCACAAGGTGCGACCTGGGTTCGCATCGGCACCGCCTTGTTCGGCGCCCGCGACTACGGCAATACCTGATTCCATGCTTCACTCACTCTTTTCCACAAGGACCTGACATGAGCAAGACTCGCATTGCCTTTATCGGCGCCGGCAACATGGCCGCCAGCCTGATCGGCGGCCTGCGTGCCCAGGGCCTGGACGCCTCGCAGATCCGCGCCAGCGACCCGGGCGCCGAGACCCGCAGCCGCATCCAGGCCGAGCACGGCATTGAAACCTTCGAGAACAACGCCCAGGCCATCGACGGCGCCGATGTGATCGTGCTGGCGGTCAAGCCGCAAGTCATGAAGGCCGTGTGCCAGGCCCTGCAACCCAACCTGCACGATGGCCAGCTGATCGTATCGATCGCCGCCGGCATCACCTGCGCCAGCCTGCAAAGCTGGGTAGGCACCCGCCCGGTGGTGCGCTGCATGCCCAACACCCCGGCGCTGCTGCGCCAAGGCGTGAGCGGCCTTTACGCCACCGCTGAAGTGTCCGACGAGCAACGCCAGCAGGCCGAACAACTGCTGTCTGCGGTGGGCACAGCCCTGTGGCTGGAGCAGGAACAACAACTGGACGCTGTGACCGCCGTGTCCGGCAGCGGCCCTGCGTACTTCTTCCTGCTGATCGAGGCCATGACCGCAGCGGGCGAAAAACTTGGCCTGCCACGCGAGACCGCTTCGCAGCTGACCTTGCAGACCGCGCTTGGCGCTGCCCACATGGCCGTTGCCAGCGATGTCGATGCCGCCGAGCTGCGCCGCCGCGTCACCTCGCCCGCAGGCACCACGGAAGCAGCGATCAAGTCGTTCCAGGCCAGCGGCTTCGAGGCCATCGTCGAGCAGGCGCTGCAGGCTGCGGCCACGCGCTCCGCCGAGCTGGCCGAACAACTGGGCAAATAAGGAGCTTTAGATGAATGCACTGTCCGGCGCCGCGATCTTCGTGGTGCAAACCCTGGTCAGCCTGTACCTGGTGATCGTTCTGCTGCGCTTTGTCCTGCAACTGGTCAAAGCCAACTTCTACAACCCGCTGTGCCAGTTCGCGGTGCGTGCCACCCAGCCGCTGCTCAAGCCCATTCGCCGGGTCATCCCCAGCGTCGCTGGGCTGGACACCTCGTCGCTGCTGTTGGCCATCGTTATCCAGGCCCTGCTGATGGGTTTCGTGCTGATGGTCACCTACGGCACCTTCGGCGACATCCTGCACCTGCTGATGTGGGCAATCATCGGTATCACCTCGCTGTTCCTGAAGATCTTCTGGGTGGCAATGATCGTGATGGTGATCGTTTCGTGGGTCGCGCCCAATAGCCATAACCCCGCAGCCGAGCTGGCCTACCAGATCAGCGAACCGGTGCTGGCACCGTTCCGCCGCATCGTGCCCAACCTGGGCGGCATGGACATTTCGCCGATCTTCGCCTTCCTGGCAATCCAGGTGATCCAGTCGTTCCTCATGCCCCCTCTGGCTGCCTACGCAGGCATGCCACAAGAGCTGTGGCGCATGATCTGACCCTGGTTGCTTCCAGCGGCAAGCCTTTGCTTGCCGCTGGGGGTAGCGCTCTTTAGACTTACGCCTCCGTCAAGCGTGAGCAGGGTCGATGTCCACTGTCTTTCCCGAAGATTCCGTCGGTCTGGTAGTACCGCAAACCGCCCGGTTCGATGAACCGCTGGCACTGGCCTGTGGCCGTTCACTGGCCAGTTACGAGCTGGTCTACGAGACCTATGGCACCCTGAACGCCAGCGCGAGCAATGCCGTGCTGATCTGCCATGCCCTGTCCGGCCACCACCACGCCGCTGGCTACCATGCCGCCACCGACCGCAAGCCGGGCTGGTGGGACAGCTGCATTGGCCCCGGCAAGCCGATCGACACCAACCGTTTCTTCGTGGTCAGCCTGAACAACCTCGGCGGTTGTAACGGCAGCACCGGCCCCAGCAGCATCAACCCGGCGACCGGCAAACCTTATGGCGCCGACTTCCCGGTGCTGACTGTTGAAGACTGGGTGCACAGCCAGGCACGCCTGGCAGACCGCCTGGGCATTGCACAATGGGCAGCCATCGTCGGCGGCAGCCTTGGCGGCATGCAGGCGCTGCAATGGACCATGACCTACCCCGAGCGTGTACGCCATTGCGTCGACATCGCCTCGGCACCCAAGTTGTCGGCGCAAAACATCGCCTTCAACGAGGTGGCACGCCAGGCCATCCTCACCGACCCCGAATTCCACGGCGGTTCGTTCCAGGACCAGGGTGTGATCCCCAAGCGCGGCCTGATGTTGGCGCGCATGGTTGGCCACATTACCTACCTGTCCGATGACTCGATGGGTGAAAAATTCGGCCGAGAGCTTAAAAGCGACAAGCTCAACTACGACTTCCACAGCGTCGAGTTCCAGGTGGAAAGCTACCTGCGCTACCAGGGCGAGGAGTTTTCCGGCCGGTTCGACGCCAACACCTACCTGCTGATGACCAAGGCACTGGACTATTTCGACCCGGCTGCCAGCCAAGGCGGCGACCTGGCCGCTACCCTGGCCCACGTCACGGCGGACTACTGCATCATGTCGTTCACGACCGACTGGCGCTTCTCGCCTGCCCGTTCGCGCGAGATCGTCGACGCCCTGATGGCAGCGCGCAAGAACGTCTGCTACCTGGAGATCGACTCGCCTTATGGGCACGATGCCTTCCTGATCCCCACGCCTCGCTACATGCAGGGTTTCTCGAACTACATGAACCGCATTGCCATCTGAGGACAGCATGAGAGCCGATCTGGAAATCATCCACGACTGGATCCCCGCCGGCAGCCGGGTACTCGACCTGGGCTGCGGCAGCGGCGAACTGCTGGCCTCGCTGCGTGACCGTAAACAGGTCACCGGCTATGGCCTGGAGATCGACGCCGACAACATCGCCGCCTGCGTGGCGAAGGGTGTCAACGTCATCGAGCAGGACCTGGACAAAGGCCTGGGCAACTTCGCCAGCAACAGTTTCGACGTGGTGATCATGACCCAGGCCCTGCAGGCCGTGGAGTACCCCGACCGCATCCTCGACGAGATGCTGCGCGTGGGCCGCCAGTGCATCATCACCTTCCCAAATTTCGGTCACTGGCGTTGCCGCTGGTACCTGGCCACCAAGGGCCGCATGCCGGTATCGGACTTCATGCCGTATACCTGGTACAACACGCCCAACATCCACTTCTGCACCTTCGCCGACTTCGAAGAGCTGGTGCACGAGCGCCGGGCCAAGGTGCTCGACCGCCTGGCCGTCGACCACTTGCACCGCAACGGGTGGGGCGGCCGGCTTTGGCCTAATCTTTTAGGTGAGATCGGTATCTATCGCGTCAGCAGCCCGGGCCTGCAAGAGCACCAGCTCGCAGTCTGACGCCCACCGGAGGAATCGCCCCATGCGTCGCCTAGCCCTGTTCCTGATCAGCCTGTGCCTGGCCTTGCCGGTACTGGCTGCCGATGCCGCCCGGCCCGAGCGCAAGGAAGTGTTTGGCGACGTGACGGTGCATTACAGCGCATTCACTTCGAGCATGCTTACACCCGAGGTGGCTGCCGCCACCGGCCTTGTACGCAGCAAGAACCAGGGCGTGCTCAACATTGCCGTGCTCAAGGCCAACAAGCCCACCACGGCGCTGGTCAGCGGCACGGTCAAGGACCTGACCGGGCGCAGCAGCCCGCTGTCGTTCAAACAGATTACCGAACAGGGCGCGGTGTACTACATTGCCCAGTTCAAGATCGAACAACCAGAAACCGTCACCTTCGACCTGAATATCGAAACTGGCGGCATCAGCAATTCCCTCAGCTTCAACCAGGAAGTTTCCCCCGGCGAATGATGAATTTCCAGCAACTCGTATTGGCCAGCCATAATGCTGGCAAACTCAAGGAACTGCAGGCCATGCTCGGCCAGTCCGTGCAGCTGCGCTCGATTGGTGAATTCAGCCAGGTCGAGCCGGAAGAAACCGGCCTGTCGTTCGTCGAGAACGCCATCCTCAAGGCGCGCAACGCCGCACGTATCTCCGGCCTGCCGGCCTTGGCCGACGATTCCGGCCTGGCGGTGGACTTCCTCGGTGGTGCGCCGGGTATCTACTCGGCGCGCTACGCCGACGGCAAGGGTGACGCGGCCAACAACGCCAAGCTGCTCGAAGCCTTGAAAGACGTACCTGAAGCCGAGCGCGGCGCGCAGTTCGTCTGTGTGCTGGCACTGGTGCGCCATGCCGACGACCCGCTGCCGATCCTCTGCGAAGGCTTGTGGCACGGGCGCATCATGTTCCAGGCCAGTGGCGAACACGGCTTTGGCTACGACCCGCTGTTCTGGGTGCCGGAACGCAACTGCTCCAGCGCCGACCTGGCCCCGGCCGACAAGAACCAGCTCAGCCACCGCGCCCGTGCCATGGCCCTGCTGCGCCAACGTCTGGGCCTGGCATGATCGCAACGCTGTCCACCCCCGGCGCGGCGGGCTTTACCAGCCTGCCGCCGCTGGCGCTGTACATCCACATCCCGTGGTGCGTACGCAAGTGCCCTTACTGCGACTTCAATTCCCACGCCGCAGGGCCTGAACTGCCGGAAGACGACTACGTCACAGCGCTGCTGGACGACCTTGATCAGGAGCTGACCGCCGTACAGGGCCGCCCCATCAGCTCGATCTTCTTCGGTGGCGGTACGCCCAGCCTGTTCAGTGCCAACGCCCTGGGCCGGCTGCTGCGCGGCGTTGAGCAACGCATCCCGTTCGCAGCAGACATCGAAATAACCCTGGAGGCCAACCCAGGCACGTTCGAACAGGACAAGTTCAAGGCCTACCGGCAAACCGGCATCAATCGCCTGTCCATCGGCGTGCAGAGCTTCCAGCCAGCCAAGCTGGAGGCGCTGGGGCGCATCCACAATGGCGACGAAGCGGTCCGTGCCGCCGGCATGGCGCGTGCGGCCGGCTTCGACAACTTCAACATGGACTTGATGCACGGCCTGCCCGATCAGTCGCTGGACGACGCACTGGGCGACCTGCGCCAGGCCATCGACCTGGGGCCGACGCACATGTCGTGGTACCAGCTGACCGTGGAACCGAACACGGTGTTCTGGAACCAGCCGCCTGAGCTGCCCGAAGACGACATCCTCTGGGATATCCAGGAGGCCGGCCAGGCACTGATGGCCGAGCACGGTTTCCGCCAGTACGAGGTTTCCGCCTACGCCCAGGCAGGCCGTGCCGCCCGGCACAACCTCAACTACTGGCGCTTTGGCGACTTCATCGGTATTGGCGCTGGTGCCCACGGCAAGCTGACCTTCGCCGACGGGCGCATCCTGCGTACCTGGAAGACCCGCCTGCCCAAGGATTACCTGAACCTTGCCAAGCCATTCAAGGCCGGGGAGAAACTGCTGCCGGTCGACGAGTTGCCGTTCGAGTTCCTGATGAACGCCCTGCGCCTGACCGATGGCGTGGAAGCCGAACTGTTCACCCAGCGCACTGGCTTGCCACTGGAGCAACTGCGCGAGGCACGCCGCGCCGCCGAACAAAAGGGCCTTTTACAGGTCGAACCGGATCGACTGGTGGCCACGCCGAGGGGCCAGTTGTTCCTCAATGACCTGCTGCAGTATTTCTTGACCTAAGGATGACCCATGGATCTGGTACTTGATCTGCTCGCGACGGTTTCCCGCTGGAGCCGCGGTAACCTGTCGGAGATTTCACTGGCCTTGGTAGGCTGCCTGCTGGTGCTGTTTGGCAGCGATGTGAAAGGATGGGCCGAACAACGCCTGGGCAGTCTGGCGGGCGCCCTGCGCGTGCCGTTCATGGCCGTGATGGTGATGGTTGGCAGCGGTGCAGCGTTGATCTATGCAACCCCGTGGGTGGTGAAGGGGCTGAGCCAGTTCAACAACTACGCGCTGGCGCCGGTGTTGCTGGTAGTGGTGGTGTTGATTGGGGTAGTGGCTGACCGCCGAGGGTGAGGTCACTAAAAGCTGCCCCGGGAAGCCAGGGCAGCCCTACCACCTGACTAGCTCTTAGCGGGCATCATCGAAGTGGTCGCGCATGAAGTCCCGAACGGTCTTGATCACTATCAAGATCCGGACAAGCTTCCAGACGCGGCTCAGCGCATCAAGCAATCGCTTCATATGCCTTGGCCTCCGTGTTGGCGGGCCAATCTTCCAGCATCTAACCGGCACTTCGATGCCTTCGAAAGCTGTGTAGAGCTTTCAGTGAAGTGGCCAGGTTGATGGCCCTTCGAAGAAGGTCACCGGCACGGTTCTCAGGCCATGTCGAAGGGGCCAGAAAGCAGAATTCTTCTCCTACCCGGCCCATCACTGAATTGACTCTCACAGGAGCAACTAGATGATACCCGGACTACTTGGCCGAGACTGTTAACGGCTTCGACACACGTGATGCCGGATATTTCCGCACATTGACCCTGCTTCTGAAGGTGCCTATGATCACCTGACTGTGTAGAGCTTTCAGTGAAGCCTTGGAGCGAAGGATACTCAGTCCTCTCGCTCACACAAAAAAACCGCTCTTCTCAGAGCGGTTTTTTTCGCCTGCATTTCTGCAGACCCAAGCGTACTGAAAGGCCGAATCAGCCAATCAATCCACCTTCTCGAACTTCAAGTCCCACACCCCATGCCCCAGCCGCTCGCCACGGCGTTCGAACTTGGTGATCGGGCGCTCTTCCGGGCGTGGCACATAGGTACCGTCTTCAGCACGGTTGCGATAGCCCGGGGCGGCACTCATCACTTCCAGCATGTACTCGGCATACGGCTCCCAGTCGGTCGCCATGTGGAACACACCACCGGGCTTGAGCTTGCGCCGTACCAGCTCGGCGAACTCCAGCTGGACGATGCGGCGTTTGTGGTGACGCGCCTTGTGCCACGGGTCGGGGAAAAACAGCATCAGGCGGTCGAGGCTGTTGTCCGCCACGCAGCGGTTCAGCACTTCGATGGCATCGCAGTCATACACCCGCAGGTTCTTCAGCCCCTGGGTCAGCACGCCGTTGAGCAGTGCGCCGACACCCGGGCGGTGCACTTCCACACCGATAAAGTCCTGCTCAGGCGCGGCAGCCGCCATTTCCAGCAAGGAATGGCCCATGCCGAAGCCGATCTCCAGGGTGCGTGGCGCCGAACGGCCGAACACCTGGTCGTAGTCCACCGCGCTGTCGGCCAGCGGCAGGATGTACAGCGGGCCGCCCTGGTCCAGGCCGCGTTGCTGGCCTTCGGTCATGCGCCCGGCGCGCATCACGAAGCTCTTGATGCGGCGGTGCGGGCGGGCGTCGCCGTCGGCGGCGATCGGCGTATCTTGCGAGTCAGTCATCTGGGGCTCTTACTTGATCAGACCATCCAGCGGCGAAGAGGCGCTGGCATAGAGTTTTTTCGGCATGCGGCCGGCCAGGTAGGCCATGCGACCGGCGACAATGGCGTGCTTCATGGCCTCGGCCATCAGCACCGGCTGCTGCGCGTGGGCAATGGCCGAGTTCATCAGTACTGCCTCGCAGCCCATTTCCATGGCGATGGTGGCGTCGGAAGCGGTACCCACGCCAGCATCGACCAGCACGGGCACCTTCGATTCTTCGAGGATGATCTGCAGGTTGTAGGGGTTGCAGATACCCAGGCCGGTACCAATCAGGCCAGCCAGCGGCATGACCGCGATACAGCCGGCTTCGGCCAGCTGGCGGGCGATGATCGGGTCATCGCTGGTGTACACCATTACGTCGAAACCTTCCTTGACCAGTACTTCGGCAGCCTTGAGGGTCTCGATCACGTTAGGGAACAGGGTTTTCTGGTCGGCCAGCACTTCCAGCTTTACCAAGGTCCGCGACTCATGGGACTTGTAGCCCTCGAGCAGTTCACGGGCCAGGCGGCAGGTACGCACCGCCTCGACGGCGTCAAAGCAACCGGCGGTATTGGGCAGGATGGTGTACTTCTCGGGCGACAGCACATCGAGCAGGTTCGGCTCGCCCGCATTCTGGCCAAGGTTGGTCCGGCGCACGGCCACGGTGACGATCTCGGCACCCGAGGCCTCGGTCGCCAGGCGGGTTTCTTCCATGTCACGGTACTTGCCGGTGCCAACCAGCAGGCGCGACTGAAAAGTGCGCCCGGCCAGGATGAAGGGCTTGTCGCTACGAACGTTGCTCATCGTTGTTCCTCGGGAATAGGTTGCAGGGCTTGCTTGTGAACCGCCGGGCTGCTGTCAGCCGCCACCGATGGCGTGGACCACTTCGACCTGGTCGCCGTCGTTCAGCAGCGTGCTGTCGTGCTGGCTACGCGGCACGATGTCCAGGTTCAGTTCCACGGCAATGCGGCGCCCGGTCAGCTCCAGGCGCGCCAGCAGGGCCGCAACGCTCTCGCCAGCAGGCAGTTCGTAAGGTTCACCGTTCAGTTGAATGCGCATGCGCACGGCCACCATTGTTCTTTGGGGCCCGCATTCTAGCGCCGAACCGCCCTGCAACCCAAGGGCGGTGCGCGCCATTAGTCGCGATTGTGGACCAACCGGTCAGCCCAGCCGCCAGGCTGCAAGGCCCAGGCACAACCAACCGATGAGGAAGCACAGGCCGCCAATCGGGGTGATGATGCCGAGCTTGCCAATGCCGCTGAGGGTGAGCAGGTACAAGCTGCCGGAGAACAGCACGATACCCAGCGCAAACAGCCCGCCGGCCCAGCCAACCAGGCGCCCGGGCAGGTGCGCCGAGAGCACGGCAACGCCGAAGATCGCCAGTGCATGCACCAGCTGGTAGGTCACGCCGGTATGGAATATCGCCAGGTAGTCTGCCGTCAGGCGGTTTTTCAGGCCATGGGCGGCGAAGGCGCCGAGGGCAACCCCGGTAAAGCCGAAAAAGGCGGCAAGCATCAGGAAGCTGCGAAGCATGGGACGACTCCTTGTATCGGGTCTGTATAATGGCCCCTTCCACCCGAACGGCCAAGCCATCACCATGCTGCCAACCCTTCTTCGCCGCCTCTCCCGCGCCCTGCTCTGGTTCGCTGCCGGCAGCATGGTGCTGGTGCTGGTGTTCCGCTGGGTGCCACCGCCTGGTACGGCGCTGATGGTCGAGCGCAAGGTGCAGTCGTGGGTGAGCGGCGAACCGATCGACCTGCAGCGCGACTGGGAGCCGTGGGAGAACATCTCCGATGAGCTCAAGGTCGCGGTCATTGCCGGCGAGGACCAGAAGTTCGCCAGCCATTGGGGCTTCGACATCCCGGCCATCCAGGCGGCGCTGGCCTATAACGAGCGCGGCGGCAGTGTTCGCGGTGCCAGCACCCTGACCCAGCAGGTGGCCAAGAACCTGTTCCTGTGGTCCGGGCGCAGCTGGTTCCGCAAAGGGCTGGAGGCCTGGTTTACCGCGCTGATCGAGCTGTTCTGGTCGAAGGAGCGGATTCTCGAGGTCTACCTGAACAGCGCCGAGTGGGGCAAGGGCGTGTTCGGCGCCCAGGCGGCGGCGCGCTACCACTTCGGCGTCGATGCCAGCCGGCTCAGCCGCCAGCAGGCGGCGCAACTGGCGGCGGTGCTGCCTAGCCCGATCAAGTGGAGTGCCAGCCGGCCGAGCGCCTACGTGGCCAGCCGGGCCGGGTGGATTCGCCGGCAGATGAGCCAGTTGGGTGGGCCCAGCTACCTGATGCAGCTCGATACTTCGCGCAAGCTTTGAGGGCCCTTTCGCGGGCACGCCCGCTCCCACAGGTTCAGCGCTGCTCTTGAGACTTGCGCCCTACATGTGGGAGCGGGCGCGCCCGCGAAGAGGCCAGTACATCCAACACAAATAAAAAAAGCCGCTCACCCAGTCAGGGCCAGCGGCTTTTCTGTGCAACCAAGGCTCGATCAGACCGCAATCAACGCCTTGACCTTGTTCATCGCATTCTTCTCAAGCTGGCGAATCCGCTCAGCCGAGACGCTGTACTTGTCCGCCAGCTCATGCAACGTGGCCTTCTCTTCTGCCAGCCAGCGCTGGTAGAGAATATCGCGGCTACGCTCGTCCAGCCCTTGCAGTGCTTCGTGCAGGTTGCTGGTGGAGTTATCGCTCCAGTCGGCATTCTCCAGTTGCACCGCCGGGTCGTACCGGTGGTCTTCCAGATAATGCGCAGGCGACTGGAAGGCGCTGTCGTCATCCGCCTCGGCTGCCGGGTCGAAGGCCATGTCCTGGCCACTCAAGCGGCTTTCCATCTCACGCACTTCACGCGGCTCGACGCCAAGGCTTTCTGCCACGCGATGCACTTCGTCGTTGTTCAGCCAGGCCAGACGTTTCTTCTGGCTGCGCAGGTTGAAGAACAGTTTGCGCTGGGCCTTGGTGGTGGCCACCTTGACGATGCGCCAGTTGCGCAGGATGAACTCGTGAATCTCTGCCTTGATCCAGTGTACGGCGAAGGACACCAGGCGCACGCCCATTTCCGGGTTGAAGCGCTTGACGGCTTTCATCAGGCCAACGTTGCCTTCCTGGATCAGGTCGGCCTGGGCCAGCCCGTAGCCTGCATAGCTACGGGCGATATGTACGACGAAACGCAGGTGGGCCATCACCATTTGACGAGCGGCCTCGACATCCTGCTCATAATAGAGACGCTCGCCCAGATCACGCTCCTGCTCGACCGTCAGCAGCGGGATGCTGTTGACCGTGTGCACATAGGCTTCCAGGTTTGCACCGGGCACCAGGGCATAGGCAGGTTGCAACGATGTGGTCATTCAAGAACCTCCGACTTACCAGACTCGCGCCTTGTGGGCGCTGCCAACATTGACCCGGAACGACGGTACAAGTTCCATGGTGAAGAAAATGTCAATGCTGGCACGTAAAAACTATCGCGGCGCCAGCTCGTTCAAATGACGAGCGACGGCAATCCATGCACCGATATACCCCAACAACACTGCTCCGATCAAGAGGGACAGACCATCGGACGCAGGCACTCCACCCAGTGCGAAATCACTGCCATACAGGCCGGAAAGCCCTACAACCGCTTCGTTCAGCCAGTTCAGGCCAAACGCCAGGATGCCCCACGCCAGCAGGCCCGCACCCAGGCCATACAAGGCGCCCATGTACAGGAAAGGCCGGCGTACGTAGGCGTCGGTGCCGCCTACCAGCTTGATCACCTCGATCTCGATGCGGCGGTTTTCAATGTGTAGACGAATTGTGTTACCGATTACTAACAGCAAGGCAGAAATCAGCATCACCGCCAGGCCGAAGACGAAACGGTCACCCAGCTTGAGGATGGCCGCCAGGCGCTCGACCCACACCAGGTCCAGTTGCGCCACCTCCACCCTCGGCAGCTCCGACAGGCGCTGACGTAACGCTTCCAGGGCCGGCTTGTCGACCTCGCTCGGGGTCACCACCACTACGCCAGGCAGCGGGTTGTCAGGCAGTTCGCGCAAGGCCTCGCCCAGGCCGGACTGCTGCTGGAATTCCTCCAGCGCCTGCTCGCGGCTGACAAACTGCGCGTCTGCCACGCCGGGCATGCCCTTGATCTCGTCACGCAGCGCTTCACCGTCGCGGCTACCGGCATCCAGCTTGAGAAACAGCGAAATCTGCGCGGCGCGCTGCCACGAGCCACCAAGCTGCTCGACGTTTTTCAGCAGCAAAGACAGGCCCATGGGCATGCTCAGCGCCACTGCCATCACCAGGCAGGTGAAAAAGCTGCCAATCGGCTGCTTGCCCAGGCGACGCAGGCTGTCGGCCATGCTGGCACGGTGGCTTTCCAGCCACGCATGCAGCAGCGTGCGGAAATCCGGGCCGTCGTCGTCTTCGCCGCGCTTTTTCTTTGCCGGTTGCGGGTCGGCCGGCTTTGGCGCAACCCGCTCGGAAACCTTCGGCGTACGTGTAGTGCTCATTGCCCGGCCTCCCCATCGCCGATCAAGCGGCCGCGCTGCAAGGTCAGCATACGGTGGCGCATGCGCGCAATCAGTGCCAGGTCGTGGCTGGCGATCAATACCGTGGTGCCCAGGCGGTTGATGTCTTCAAACACACCCATGATCTCTGCGGCCAGGCGCGGGTCGAGGTTACCGGTGGGTTCGTCGGCCAGCAGCAAGGCCGGCTGATGCACGATAGCGCGGGCGATACCCACCCGCTGCTGCTGCCCGGTGGACAGGTCGGCCGGGAACAGCTCGCCCTTGTCGCTCAGCGATACACGCTCCAGGGCGGAGTCCACGCGCTTGGCAACCTCGGCCTTGGACAGGCCGAGAATCTGCAGTGGCAGGGCGATGTTGTTGAACACCGTGCGGTCGAACAGCAGCTGGTGGTTCTGGAACACCACGCCGATCTGCCGACGCAGGAACGGGATCTGCGCATTGCTGATCTGGCCCAGGTCCTGCCCGGCCAGCATGAGCTTGCCGCTGGTCGGGCGCTCCATGGCCAGCAACAGGCGCAGCAAGGTGCTCTTGCCGGCGCCCGAGTGCCCGGTGACGAACAGGAATTCGCCCCGGCGCGCCCGGAAACTCAGTTCATGCAAACCCACATGACCGTTGGGATAGCGCTTGGCAACCTGTTCGAATCGGATCATGGTCAGTCTCGCTCGGCGAACAGAGCCTTGACGAACGGCTCGGCTTCAAAGGTGCGCAGGTCATCGATGCCTTCACCGACACCGATGAAGCGGATCGGAATATTGAACTGCTTGGCCAGGGCGAAGATCACCCCGCCCTTGGCGGTGCCGTCCAGCTTGGTCAGGGCCAGGCCGGTCAGTTCGACACTCTGGTTGAAGTACTTGGCCTGGCTGATGGCGTTCTGGCCGGTACCGGCGTCAAGCACCAGCAGCACCTCGTGTGGCGCATCGGCGTCGAGCTTGCCGATGACCCGGCGAACCTTCTTCAGCTCTTCCATCAGGTTGTCTTTGGTGTGCAGGCGGCCGGCGGTGTCGGCGATCAGCACGTCCGCGCCACGCGCCTTGGCGGCCTGCACGGCATCGAAGATCACCGAGGCCGAGTCGGCGCCAGTGTGCTGGGCAATCACCGGAATCTGGTTGCGCTCGCCCCACACCTGCAGCTGCTCGACCGCCGCGGCACGGAAGGTATCGCCCGCCGCCAGCATCACCTTCTTGCCTTCCAGTTGCAGCTTCTTGGCCAGCTTGCCGATGGTGGTGGTCTTGCCGGCGCCATTCACGCCGACCACCAGGATCACGTAGGGCTTGTTCTGTGCCTGGACTTTCAACGGCTGCTCGACCGGGCGCAGCAGTGCGGCCAGCTCTTCCTGCAACGACTTGTACAGGGCATCGGCGTCGGCCAGCTGCTTGCGGGCGACCTTTTGAGTCAGGTTCTGGACGATGGCCGAGGTGGCCTCCACACCGACGTCGGCGGTCAGCAGGCGGGTCTCGATTTCATCGAGCAGGTCGTCGTCGATGACTTTCTTGCCCAGGAACAGGCTGGCCATGCCTTCGCCGATGCTGGCGCTGGTCTTGGACAGGCCCTGTTTGAGGCGGGCGAAGAAGCCTGGTTTGGCTTGCTCGGTAACGGCTGTGGCAGGGGCTGGCTCTGGCTCTGGCTCTGCAGGTGCGGCCACCGGGCGCTCGGGGATCGCCGGCGGGGCCTTGGGTTCCAGGTCAGGGACGAGGGCGACGGGCTCCTCGGCAACGGGCAGGACCAGGTTGCTGACCGGGGGTTCGACGGCTTGAACGACCGGGGCTGGTGCTGGCGCAGGGGTTACGACCTGCGCGGGTGCAGGCTCCGCATTCGCGGGCACGCCCGCTCCCACAGGGGCCGGTGCTGGCTCGGGCGCAGGGGTAAGCACTGGGGCAGGCTCAGGCACCGGCGCAGACGCAGGCTCGAGGACCGGCGCAACCACTGGGGCAGGTTCAGGTTCAGGGGCTGGTGCCGGCTCGAAAGCCCGGGGTGCCTCGATTGCAGGTGCGGGGGTTTCTGCCACCACCGTCTCTACCGGAGCAGCTTCAGGGTGCTCGACGGCGGGCTGCGGCGCTACAGGCTCTGCGGCCTGGGGGTCAGGCGTTTGTGGCTGTTCGGCGACAGGTTGCTGCGGCTTCTTCCGAAACCAGCTGAACAGGCCTTTCTTTTCGCCAGCCTCGGCCGGCGCTTTTTTGTCGTCGTTGGAACCAAACATGGAGGACGGCTATCTCAGGGTAGCGATGAGCCAGCAACGGCACATCGGGAATTCTCTCTACGCAGAACAGACTATCTTGAAGCCGGCTGGTTCATGCGCAACGTTTTGTCTTGGTGTCCTGTGGGCCAGAACGGCGACAGGCATGGTCGCCAGGCAACCGGATCAGTATCCTAGCACCTCCTGGCCCGTCGACGCTAAACCCAGCGGGCCGCCGAACAGGTTAAACACCGTATGAATGCTCTAGCCCGCCGCGCCGCTGGCCTGTTGCTTGGCACGCTCTGCCTGCCGCTCGCGGCCTTTGCCGCCGATGTGCAACCCACCCACGAATTCATCCTCGACAACGGCCTTAAAGTGGTCGTGCGCGAAGACCACCGCGCCCCGGTGGTAGTCTCGCAGATCTGGTACAAGGTTGGCTCCAGCTACGAGACCCCGGGCCAGACCGGCCTGTCCCATGCGCTGGAACACATGATGTTCAAGGGCAGCGCCAAAATCGGCCCTGGCGAAGCTTCGCGCATCCTGCGTGACCTGGGCGCCGAAGAAAACGCCTTCACCAGCGACGACTACACCGCCTACTACCAGGTGCTGGCCCGTGACCGCCTGCCCGTGGCCCTGGAACTGGAAGCCGACCGCCTGGCCAGCCTGCGCCTGCCCGCCGACGAGTTCAGCCGCGAAATCGAGGTGATCAAGGAAGAACGCCGCCTGCGCACCGACGATCAGCCCAACGCCAAGGCATTCGAGCTGTTCCGCGCCATGGCCTACCCGGCCAGCGGCTATCACACCCCGACCATTGGCTGGATGGCCGACCTTGAGCGCATGAAGGTCGAGGAACTGCGCCACTGGTACGAAAGCTGGTACGCCCCCAACAATGCCACCCTGGTGGTGGTCGGCGATGTCACTGCCGATGAGGTCAAGGGCCTGGCGCAGAAGTACTTCGGCAGCATTCCCAAACGCGCGGTACCGCCGGCCAAACTGCCACTTGAGCTGGCCGAGCCTGGCCAGCGCCAGCTGACCCTGCATGTACGCACGCAGCTGCCCAGCCTGATCTACGGTTTCAACGTGCCCGGCCTGCCCACCGCCAAAGACCCGCGTACCGTGCACGCCCTGCGCCTGATCTCGGCCCTGCTCGACGGCGGCTACAGCGCCCGCATGCCGGCCCGCCTGGAACGTGGCCAGGAGCTGGTGGCCGGTGCTTCGTCCAGCTACAACGCCTTTACTCGCGGCGACAGCCTGTTCCTGATCTCGGCTACGCCGAACGTGCAAAAGCAGAAAACCCTCGCCGATGTCGAAAAAGGCATCTGGCAGTTGCTTGACGAGCTCAAGACCACCCCGCCCACTGCAGAAGAGCTCGAACGCGTACGCGCCCAGGTAATTGCCGGGCTGGTCTACGACCGCGACTCCATCAGCAGCCAGGCCACCACTATCGGCCAGCTGGAAACCGTCGGCCTGTCCTGGAAACTGATCGACAGCGAGCTGGACGAGCTCAAGCGTGTCACCCCGCAGGACATCCAGGACGCCGCGCGCACCTATTTCACCCGTGAACGCCTGAGCGTTGCCCATGTACTGCCCGAGGAGTCCGCTCATGAGTGATCGTCACGCACCGCGCCCAACCCTGCTGGCCATGGGTGTCCGCGCCTTGGCGCTGGCGGCAGTGCTGGCCGCACCGGCCATGGCCGACAATGCCGCTAAAGCCGACAGCAGCGCCGCCCGCCCGGCCAACACCTTGCAATCGCTGGCCGAGCTGGATGGCAAGGCGCCCAGCCGGCGTCAGCTGAACATCCAGCACTGGAACACTGCCGAAGGCGCGCGGGTATTGTTCGTCGAAGCCCGCGAACTGCCCATGTTCGACCTGCGCGTCACGTTTGCCGCGGGCAGCAGCCAGGACGGCAGCACACCCGGGGTGGCCGCCCTGACCAACGCCATGCTCAACGAGGGTGTGGCCGGCAAGGACGTGACCGCCATCGCCGAAGGCTTCGAAGGCCTGGGCGCAGACTTTGGCAACGGTTCCTACCGCGACATGGCCGTGGCGTCGTTGCGCAGCCTCAGCGCCAAGGACAAGCGCGAACCGGCACTCAAGCTTTTCGCTGAAGTGGCCGGCAAACCGACCTTCCCCGAAGACGCCCTCAAACGCATCAAGAACCAGATGCTGGCCGGCTTCGAATACGAGAAGCAGAACCCCGGCAAGATTGCGGGTAAGGCGCTGTTCGGCAAGCTCTACGGCGATCACCCTTACGCCCACCCTAGTGACGGTACCGCCGAAAGCATCAACGGCATCACCCTGGCACAACTGCGCGCCTTCCACGCCAAGGCCTATACCGGCGGCAATGCGGTCATTGCCCTGGTCGGTGACCTGAGCCGCGCCGAGGCCGAAGCCATTGCCGCCCAGGTTTCTGCCGGCCTGCCCAAGGGCCCGGCGCTTGCCGCTCCTGCCCAGCCAGGCGAAGCCAAGGCCGGTTTGACCCACATCGACTTCCCCTCCAAGCAGACCCACTTGATGCTGGCCGAACTGGGCATCGACCGTCAGGACCCGGACTGGCCAGCCTTGTCGCTGGGTAACCAGATCCTCGGTGGCGGCGCGTTCGGCACCCGGCTGATGAGCGAAGTGCGTGAAAAGCGCGGCCTGACGTACGGCGTGTACTCGGTATTCAGCCCGATGCAGGTACGCGGCCCGTTCATGATCAACCTGCAAACCCGTGCCGAACTCAGCGAGGGTACGCTCAAGCTGGTGCAGGACATTCTCGCCGACTACCTCAAGGCCGGCCCTACCCAGCAAGAGCTGGACGATGCCAAGCGCGAACTGGCCGGCAGCTTCCCGCTGTCCAACGCCAGTAACGCCAGTATCGTCGGCCAGTTGGGCGCCATCGGCTTCTACAACCTGCCACTGACCTGGCTGGAGGACTTCATGCAGCAGTCCCAGGCCCTCACCGTCGAGCAGGTCAAGGCGGCCATGAACAAACACCTGTCAGCCGATAAACTGGTGATCGTCACCGTTGGCCCGAAAGTGCCACAAAAACCGCTGCCAGCCCCCACTGACAAGCCTTCCGAGCAGCCGCTCGGGGTACCGGAGCACTAATGCCTAGATCCACCCCTCCCGCCCGCCCACAACCGGGCCAAAGCAAGGGCCAGGGCCACCTGCGCATCATCGCCGGCGAGTGGCGCAGCCGCCGCCTGGCGGTACCGGAAGGCGAAGGCCTGCGGCCAACGCCTGATCGCGTGCGCGAAACCGTCTTCAACTGGCTGGCGCCTTACATCGAAGGTGCCCACGTGCTGGATGCCTTCACCGGCAGTGGCGCACTGGTGCTCGAAGCCCTGTCGCGCGGGGCCAAGGACGCCGTGGCGCTGGACAGCAACCCGGCAGCCATCGCCAACCTGAAGAACAACCTCGAGATCCTGCGCTGCCCACGCGGGCAAATCCTGCAAACCGATGCCCTGCGCTACCTGCTAGGCCCGGCCAAGCAGCAGTTCGATGTGGTGTTCCTCGACCCGCCATTCCACCAGGACCTGTTGGCCAACACCTGCAACCTGCTGGAGCAGAACCAGTGGTTGGGCGAGCAGGCATGGGTCTATACCGAAAGCGAGGCCGCTCCCTCGACTTTGCAGTTACCGGGCAACTGGCGCCTGCACCGTGAGAAAAAAACCGGCCAGGTGCACTACGCGCTCTGGCAGCGGGGGGTAATTATCTAACGCCGCCTGGTCAGGCCTTTCGCTGAAGCTACTCCCGGTCAACAGACCGGAGCACTTCAGCGATGCCTTTACCCCATCCCTCCCTCCTCGACCTTGAACAGGTCAATGCTGGGCTAGCGTCCATCGTGGCGGCCGCGCCCCCGCAATTGCAGCATTTTCAGCTGGACAACGGCTTGTCGGTGTACCTGCGGGAAAACCACCGCACTCAGCTGGCGGCAGTCCAGCTCTGGTACCACGTTGGTTCCAGCCACGAGCCCGCAGGCCACAGCAACCTGTCACACCTGCTAGAGCACCTGATCTTCGAGGGCAGCAGCAAACTTGCAGCCGGCGAGTATTCCCGAGTGATAGCGCGCATTGCCGGCAACGCCAATGCCTCTACGCTTGCGGACGCCACTTCATACGAGATGTCATTACCGGCCTCTCGCCTGCCAATTGCCCTGGAAGTCATGGCCGACGCCATGAACAACGCCACTTTTGGCCAAACCGAGATGGCGCGGGGAGTCAAGGCGGTAAAGGACGAACGCCGGCTCAATTACGAAAGCCAGCCAGTCAGCCAGGCCTACGACCAACATAGCGCCCTGGCCCACGGCAGCAGCCCTTACAGTAATCCTGCCTACGGATCACCGGCAGACCTCGACAACATCACGCTGGAGCGGCTACGAGACTGGTATCGCAGTTGGTACCGGCCCAATAACGCCACACTGGTGGTAGTGGGCAACATTGACCTTGCCATGCTCAGGCAGCAGGTGGAGCGTTACTTTTCTGATTTGCCCAGGTGGCCCATACCGGATAGCCCAACCCCACGCCACCCCGCATCCCTGCAGGAACGCAGCCATACCGTACGTATGCCCGGGTTACACGACGGGCTGGTGATGTCCTTCAATGTTCCAGGAATTGCCACTGCCCCCGACCCGACAACCGCGTCCACCCTCACACTGCTTGCCGAGGTGCTGGGAGGAGGATTCAGCGCCATGCTCTATAGCGACCTGGTGCGGGACAAACGCATGCTCACAAGCGTCGCCGTGACCTACGATGTGCTGATGCGGGGCGACACCCTGCTGACAATCTCGGGGTATGTGAACACCTCTAACGCCACCCCTGAGCAGGCTGCCGAGGCCATTTACCAGCAGGTGAACGCGCTCCGTACCACGCTCTTGGCGGAAGATCATCTGCAACAGGCGAAGCTGCGCATGCTTGCGCGGCATCTGTTCAATATGGACGACCTCAACTCGCTGACCGCACAGATTGGCGCAGTGGCCGCTGCCGGCTTGCCTGCGGGCGTCATTGACCAATCCACCTCTATCGTCCTCAACCTCGACAGCGCGCAGGTGCGGCAGGTGGCGCTCACCTATCTGGGACGCGAACGGCTGACCACCACCTACCTTCGGTCAGGAGCACCAGCATGAACCAGAACCTTTTCCTCGCCGGTCATGCACTGCTGTGCGATCGCCCCGCCAGCAATACCGCTGTCGCTGCCATGGCCAACTTGCAATCTGCCAAAAACATCGACCTCGCCAAGGCCCCGCCCTTGCACGGTACCCCTGAGCGATGGCAAACCGACGAAGGTGCGCAAGTCAGCTTCATCGCAATGCACGACCGCCCAATGTTCGACCTGGTGTTGCGTTTTCGCGCAGGCAGCGTGCTCGATGGCACCAGCCCAGGGCTTGCTGCACTTGCCATGTATAGCCTGGACCAAGGCACTGAACAGCACGATGCAGCGCAATTTGCACAACAGATGGCCGGGTGTGGCGCGATCCTGAGCAGAAAGATCAGCGACGACAGCGCCACCATCACCTTGCGCTGCCTGAGCTTGCCAACGCTTCGAACCAGTGTCATGCGGTTGTTTACCGCCATGCTGGCACGCCCTGCCTTCCGGGCAGCCGAAGTAGCAAAGATCCGCGAACGGATAAAGTCCTACCGGGCCAGGCGAGGCGCAGATCCCGTAATGCAAATGGCCGAGGCTATCAGGGCTCATGCGTTCAATGGGCACCCCTACGCGGCCAGCTCGGCAACTGACGCTATCGACAGTATCAGCCTGGAACAGTTGAGGGCTTTTCACAAACAGGCCTATTCGGCCAACAACCTCGACATTGGCCTGGTGGGCAACCTGACCCGCGAGCAGGCAGAGCAACTGATCACCGACCTGGTGCAAGCCCTGCCGCAACGGTGGGCCGCGCAAGGCCTGGCGCCAGTAGCCAGGCATCAGCCACTGGCCCGACACTTGAAGGCCACTCACAGCAACACCCAGGCAATACTGGCTGTGGTTTCGGCTGTATCGCCACGTGATCCTGTATTCCCGGCACTCATGCTGCTGAACATGATACTCGGCGGCAGCTATGAGTCCCGCCTGACGCAAGAGCTGCGTAACCGACGCAGCCTCACATATGCGATCGAGTCCAACCTGAGGCCGCTTGACGCCGCGAGCGTATTGTACATCCACTGGGACATCGCGCCCCAGTACAGGGACGCATCGCACGCACTGGTGTCGGCCATCTTGGCGTGCCTGCGCGAAAATGGCCCCGGCCAAGAAGAGTGCGACATGGCGGTGAACCAGATAGCCAACGAACTGCACCATGACTTCGCAGACAACGCGAAACTGGCCGCTGCGCTTGCAACTCACAGCCATCAGGGTTTGCCGGCTGACCACCTTGCCAGCTTTATCGACAAACTGAGTGCGCTTACCCCGTCAGACTTGCGTGAAGTTGCACAAGTCTGGCTCAGCCAGCCGGAAATTCTTGTCACCACTGGCCCCGAAACCGAGCAGCTGCCCCTGCCGGAACCGCTACCAACCGACCAATAGCGAAGGTACAGCTGAGGCGTTTCATGGCACTCTAGGCAGGCACATCACGAGCGGCCCAGCATGCCCTGTACACCCACCACGTTTCGCCCAGCCGTCGGCCTGTCCAACCCCCACCTGCAGACGCTGTGGGGCCCCCTGTGGCGCAAGCTGCCTGAACTGCAGCGCGACCGCGAGCGGCTATGGCTGGCCGACGGCGACTTCATCGACCTCGACTGGCATGGCCCGCATCAGGTACAAGCGCCACTGGTGCTCGTGCTGCATGGGCTCACCGGCTCGTCCCACTCACCCTACGTCAAAGGGCTGCAGCAAGCGCTGCACAGCCGCGGCTGGGCCAGCGTGGCGGTGAACTGGCGTGGCTGCTCAGGCGAGCCCAACCTGTTGCCGCGCAGCTATCATTCCGGCGCCAGCGAAGACCTGGCGGAAATTGTCAGCCACCTGCGCACAAAGCGCCCGTTGGCGCCGCTGTATGCGGTGGGTTACTCGCTGGGTGGCAATGTGTTGTTGAAATACCTGGGCGAGAGCGGCGTTGCCAGCCAGCTGGAAGCAGCAGTTGCCGTGTCGGTACCGTTTCGCCTGGACCACTGTGCCGACCGTATCGGCCAGGGGTTCTCCAAGGTGTATCAGGCGCATTTCATGCGCGAGATGCTGGCGTATGTCCAGCTCAAGCAGCGGCACTTCCATGAGCAGGGCCAGCATGAACGGCTAGCGACACTGGAGCGCCTGGGGCAACTGACCAACCTGCGCACGTTCTGGGATTTCGACGGCAAAGTCACTGCTCCGCTCAACGGCTTTCGCGATGCGCACGACTACTATCGCCGCTCATCGAGCCACTTCTTCCTTGGCCAGAACCGCACGCCTACGCTGATCATCCACTCGAGCGATGACCCGTTCGTGGCCGGCCAGAGCCTTCCTACGGCCCGTGAACTGGCACCGCAGACCCGCTTCGAACTGCACAGGCGCGGCGGGCATGTGGGCTTTGTCGATGGCAGCCTGCGCAACCCGGGATATTACCTGGAGAGGCGGATTCCGCAGTGGCTGGTCGACGGTAGCTAACCCCTGATTCGTAAAGGCTGCACGATCCCTGTGGGAGCGGGCTTGCCCGCGAACACCGGCATTGCCGGTGCCATCCAGCGCGGCGCCTGCTTCGCGGGCAAGCCCGCTCCCACAGGGCTCAACTCGAACTGCTTACTCGCCAGTAGCCACGCCACGCTGCGGATCATTGATCCACTCGCTCCACGAACCCGCATACAGCTTGCCCAGCGGGTACCCCGCCAGCGCCATCGCAAACAGGTTATGGCAAGCCGTTACCCCAGACCCGCAGTACGACACCAACTGCTCCGGCGCACGCCCGGCCAGCTGTTCGGCAAAGCGCTGCTTGAGCTGGCCCGCTGGCAGGAAGCGCCCGTCAGCGCCTAGGTTATCGGTAAAGGCCGCACACCGGGCACCCGGAATATGCCCGGCAACCGGGTCGATCGGCTCCACCTCGCCACGAAAACGTGGCAACGCGCGCGCATCGAGCAAGGTCAGGTCCGTAGCACCCAGGCGCTTGCCCAAGTGATCGGCATCGATCAACATTTTGGCATCCGGCTCACCCTTGAAAGTGCCTTCGCGCTTTGGCGGCGAGTCCAGGCTCAGCGGCAGGTGCGCGGCATGCCACGCCTTCAGCCCACCATCGAGAATCGCCACGCCGCTGCGCTTGCCCAGCCAGGCCAGCAACCACCAGGCACGAGCGGCAAAGGCTCCCGGCCCATCGTCGTACAGCACCACCTCGCTGTCATCGTCCAGGCCCCACTCGCGCAAGCGTTCGACCAGGCGCCGCGCATCCGGCAAAGGGTGGCGCCCGGTGCGGCCTTTGCTCACCGGCCCGCTAAGGTCACGGTCCAGGTCGGCAAAGTGCGCCCCGGCGATATGCCCCTGGGCGTAACTGCGTTGGCCATAGTCCACATCCTCGAGGGCAAAGCGACAGTCGAGGATCACCAACTTGGGCGAGCCCAGACGCTCGGCCAACTGCTGCGGGGTGATCAATTGCGCAAGGGGCATGACAATCTCCTGATCGATGGCACTAGGGCCCCGGGTTACTGTTCCAGGGCCTGGTTGAACGGTACGTGGAATTCCTGGCACAGGGCGTCCACGGCACTGCGGGCGTTGTCGGTCACATAGCCGAGTTCCAGCACCAGCACCTGGTAAACGCCGCGCTTGAAGGCTTCTTCACCCAGGTGCGCGGAATGTTCACGGGTGGTGCTGAGAAAGCGCACCCACGACGTCAGCACGATCCAGGCATTGATGGTCAGCGATTCGATCTGCGCAGGTGCCATGGTCAGGATGCCGGCCTCGACAAAGCCGCGGTAAATCGCCTGGCCCTGGCGCAGGCAGCGCTCGGAAAAGCGCCTGTAGCGGGCGGCCAGTTCGGCGTCGCTTTCCAGCAGGTGCTCCAGGTCGCGGTGCAGGAAGCGGTAGTTCCACATCGCCGCCAGCAAGGCTTTGAGGTAGAAGCGCTTGTCCTCCACGGTCGCTGCGCGGCCTTGCGGCGGGCGCAGGAAGCTGTCCACCAGTTCTTCGTACTGGCTGAACAACACGGCGATGATCGCCTGCTTGTTGGGGAAGTGGTAATACAGGTTGCCGGGCGAAATTTCCATGTGCGCGGCAATGTGGTTGGTACTGACGCTGCGTTCGCCCTGCTGGTTGAACAGCTCCAGGCTGTTCTGCACGATGCGCTCTCGGGTCTTCATGCGCGGGGCCATGCTCAGCTCCCAGTCTGCGGGCCTTCTTCAAAGTGCCATCTTACGGCGTATTGCAGGTGGAATGCACCGTTCGACGGCGCGGAAAAATTCGCACCATGGTACAAATTAGAGTATAGGCTCTAGGGATTCCCTGCCCGGACTCGACACCGCCATGAACTCGCCCAGTGCCTTGCCCCCCGTGCAATCCGACCTCGACCTTGCAGCGTTGTTCGCCGCCCAGCGCCAAGCCTTTGCGGGCAACCCTCTGCCACCCGCTGCCCAACGCCGGCAATGGCTGAAAAGCCTGCGCGAAGCCCTGCTGGCCGGCCAGGCTGGGTTGATCACAGCCATCAGCGAGGACTTTGCCGGGCGCAGCGCCGACGAGACCCTGCTGGCCGAGCTGCTGCCCTCGATCCAGGGCCTGCGCCATGCCGAAAAGCACCTGCAACGCTGGATGCGCGCCAGCCGGCGACAGGTTGGCCTGGCCTTCCAGCCGGCCAGTGCGCAGGTGCGTTACCAACCGCTTGGGGTGGTTGGCATCATCGTGCCGTGGAACTACCCGCTATTCCTTGCCATCGGCCCGCTGACGTGTGCCCTCGCCGCCGGCAACCGGGTCATGCTCAAGCTCAGCGAAGCCACGCCTGCCAGTGGCCAGGTACTCAAGCAATTGCTGGAACGGGTATTCCCCACCGATCTGGTCAGCGTGGTGCTGGGCGAAGTCGATGTGGGCCAGGCCTTCGCCCGCCTGCCCTTCGACCACCTGCTGTTCACCGGCGCCACCAGCGTGGGCCGCCAGGTCATGCTGGCTGCTGCGCAGAACCTGACCCCGGTCACCCTGGAACTGGGCGGCAAGTCACCGGCCATCGTATCGGCCGACGTGCCCCTGGATACCGCGGCAGAGCGCATTGCCTTTGGCAAAACCCTGAACGCTGGCCAGACCTGCGTCGCCCCCGACTACGTTCTGGTGCCGCGTGACCGGCTGGAGGCCTTCAGCGACGCCTACCAGCGCGCCGTCCGCCGCCTGTACCCACGCATTGCCGATAACCCCGACTACACCGCCATCATCAACCCGCGCCAGCTACAGCGCTTGCAGCACCTGCTGGATGATGCCCGGGAAAAGGGCGCGCAGGTGCTCGACCTGTACCCTGGCGAAACCCGCCAGGGCCGGCGCCTGCCACCGCACCTGCTGCTGGGTGTGAATGACGACATGCAGGTGATGCAGGACGAAATCTTCGGCCCGCTGCTGCCACTGGTACCCTATGACAGCCTCGACCAGGCGCTGGCGTATATCAACCAGCGCCCGCGCCCTCTGGCGCTGTACTACTTCGGTTATGACCGGGCCGGCCAGGACCGTGTGCTAGGCCACACCCACTCGGGTGGCGTGTGCCTGAACGATACCTTGCTGCATGTGGCCCAGGACGACCTGCCCTTCGGTGGCATCGGCCCTTCGGGCATGGGGCATTACCACGGCCACGACGGTTTCCTTACGTTCAGCAAGGCCAAGGCAGTGCTGGCCAAGCAACGCTTCAACGCCGCACGGCTGATCTACCCGCCTTATGGCAAAGCCTTGCAGCGCCTGATCTACAAGCTGTTTATCCGCTGAGGGCCGGGCTATGCAACGCCGTGACCTGCTGCGTTTCAGCTTGGGCGCCAGCGTCTTTCTGAGTGCCACCAGCCTGGTCGGCTGCACCGCGCAAACCAGCGCACAAGGTTACCAGGCAGTGCGCGATGACGACCTGCCACTGCTGCGTGCGCTGATCCCGGTGGTGCTGGCGGGTACGTTGGCCACCGAGCAGCCAGTACTGCTAGGCCTCGACTACAAACTGGCGGCCTTGTCGCCGGAAATGCTCAAGCTCACACGGCAACTGTTCGACGTGCTGAGCCTGCCACTCACCCGCGGCCCGTTGACCGGTATCTGGGGCGCCTGGGAACAGGCCAGCCCTGGCCAGATCACCGCCTTCCTGCAGCGTTGGCAGGACAGTTCATTGAACCTGCTGCGCATGGGCCACGCCTCGTTGCTGCAACTGCTGCAAATGGCCTGGTACGAACACCCCGAGTCCTGGGCCGCCTGTGGTTACCCCGGCCCACCGAACATCTGAAAACAACAAGAGCATCGCCAATGCCTGTAGCCGATCCGTTTCGCCAAGGCCTCGAACGCGGCTGGATAACCCACGACGCTTCGCGCCTGGAGCATGACCTTGCCCTTGAGGCCGATGTAGCCGTGATCGGCAGCGGTGCCGGTGGTGCCACCAGCGCACAGATGCTCAGCGCTGCCGGGTTCAAGGTGCTGTTGATCGAAGAAGGCCCGCTCAAGACCAGCAGCGACTTCCACCTGCTGGAGAGCGAAGCGTACGCCAGCCTGTACCAGGAGGGCCTGGGGCGAATGAGCAAGGATGGCGCCATCACCATTCTTCAGGGCCGCGCCGTTGGCGGCACCACGCTGGTGAACTGGACATCGAGCTTTCGTACCCCACCACAGACGCTGGCCCACTGGGCCTCGGCGCACGGCGTGAACGGCCTCGGTGAAGACGACTTGCGGCCCTGGTTCGAGCGGGTGGAACAAGAGCTGGGCATTACACCCTGGGCCATGCCACCCAACGCCAACAACGACGCGCTGCGCCGGGGCTGCGAACAACTGGGCTACCGCTGGGCGGTGATCCCGCGCAACGTGCGCGGCTGCTGGAACCTGGGCTACTGCGGCATGGGCTGCCCGGTGAACGCCAAACAATCGATGCTGGTAACCCGTATTCCCGCCACCCTCGAGCATGGCGGCGAACTGCTGTACCTGGCCCGTGCCGCGCGCTTCACGCACAACGGCGAACGTATCCAGGGCCTGACATGCCAGGCCCTGGATGCCCAAGGCATCTACCCCACCGGCAAGCAGGTCAGCGTACGTGCGCGTCATTACCTGCTGGCCGGCGGCGGCATCAACAGCCCGGCCCTGCTGCTGCGTTCCGACGCGCCAGACCCCCACGGCCGCCTGGGCAAGCGCACCTTCCTGCACCTGGTAAATTTCAGCGCAGCGCGCTTCAAGGAGCGCATCGACCCTTACTACGGTGCCCCGCAGTCCATCTACAGCGACCACTTCCAGTGGCAAGGCGGCACGGATGGCCCGGTCGGCTACAAACTGGAAGTGCCGCCGCTGCACCCGGCCCTGGCCAGCACCCTGCTGGGCGGGTACGGCCAGGAAAATGCCCAGCGCATGGGCGAGCTGCCGCACACCCATGTAATGCTGGCGTTGCTACGTGACGGCTTTCACCCCGAAAGCCAGGGCGGGGCCGTGGAGCTGCGTGGCGATGGCTCACCGGTGCTCGATTACCCGGTCACCGACTACCTGCGCGACGGCTTGCGTCGCGCCTACCGCAGCATGGCACAGATCCAGTTCGCGGCCGGGGCCACGCAGGTGAAGCCCGTGCACAGCGATGCCAGCACCGCTGCCAGCCTGGAACAGGCCGTGCGCATGATCGACACCTTGCGCCTGGAGCCCTTCAGGACCCGCCTGGGCAGCGCCCATGTGATGGGTGGCTGTGCGTTGGGCGAAGACCCGCGCCAGGCGGTATGCGACAGCCTGGGCCGCCATCACCAGCTGGAAAACCTGTCGGTCCACGATGGCTCGCTGTTCCCCACCAGCATAGGCGCCAACCCGCAACTTTCGGTGTATGCCATCAGTGCCAGGCTCACCGAGGCCCTGATTGCCCGCCTGGCACACAGCGCATGACAACGAATACGGCGCCTGTCTATAGTGCCATCAGCTGGCCGCATGACTTGGCCGGGGCGCCGTCGCTGCGCTACCATCCGACTCCCCAACGCACTCCAGCCAGGATGACGCGATGAACCGAGTGTTGTACCCGGGTACTTTCGACCCCATTACCAAAGGCCATGGCGACTTGGTCGAGCGCGCCTCGCGGCTGTTCGACCACGTGATCATCGCAGTGGCGGCCAGCCCGAAGAAAAACCCCCTGTTCCCGCTGGAACAACGGGTGGAGCTCGCCCGTGAGGTCACCAAGCACCTGCCCAATGTCGAAGTCATCGGCTTCTCTTCCCTGTTGGCGCATTTCGCCAAGGAACAGGGCGCCAACGTCTTCCTGCGTGGCCTGCGTGCCGTTTCCGACTTCGAGTACGAGTTCCAGCTGGCGAACATGAACCGGCAACTGGCCCCCGATGTCGAGAGCCTGTTCCTCACGCCGTCGGAGCGTTATTCGTTCATTTCCTCGACGTTGGTCCGGGAAATTGCCGCACTGGGCGGAGATATCAGCAAGTTCGTCCACCCGGTGGTGGCCGAAGCGCTGACTGAACGCTTCAAGAAGTAAGCCTGACCGCCTGATTGTCGCGCCCGCGTGCACTGCGGGCGCGAATGCGGCACAATTGTGCCCATTGCGTTGAACATGCCCGGGCGGTGAGCCCCGGCCGGAGTCCCCATGTCCCTGATCATCACCGACGATTGCATCAACTGCGACGTCTGCGAACCCGAGTGCCCGAACGAGGCCATCTCCCAAGGCGAAGAGATCTACGTGATCGACCCTAACCTGTGCACCCAGTGCGTGGGTCATTACGACGAGCCGCAGTGCCAGCAGGTCTGCCCGGTCGACTGCATCCCGCTGGATGAAGCGCACCCGGAAACCGAAGAACAGCTGATGGCCAAGTACCGCCGCATTACCGGCAAGGACTGAGCCCCAGCCGCCTCTGCACGGTCCCTGTGGGAGCGGGCATGCCCGCGAACACCGGCGCAGCCGGTGCCATCCATCGAGTTGCTTGCTTCGCGGGCTTGCCCGCTCCCACAGTGATCGCGCCAGCTTTCAGGTTAGCGCTGGCAGCGCGGGCAATACACGCTCGCCCGCTGCCCCAGCTTCACCTCGCGCAATTCCGTGCCACACACCTTGCACGGCTGCCCGCCCCGGCCGTAGACGAACAATTCCTGCTGGAAGTACCCCGGCTGCCCATCACCCCCGATAAAGTCGCGCAGCGTCGTGCCACCCTGCTCGATCGCCGCCGCCAGCACCCGCTTGATCTCGATCGCCAACTTCAGATAACGCGCCCGGGATATACCGCCTGCGGCGCGGCGCGGGTCGATGCCCGCGGCAAACAGCGCCTCGGTGGCGTAGATGTTGCCCACCCCCACCACCACTGCGTTGTCCATGATGAACGGCTTGACCGCCATCGATCGCCCGCGGGACAACTGGAACAGGCGCTCACCGTCGAACAGGTCGGTCAGCGGTTCCGGCCCCAGGCGCAGCAGCAGCTCGTGGTTCAGCGGGTCCAGGCTCCACAGCATGGCCCCAAAGCGGCGCGGGTCGGTGTAGCGCAGCATCAGCCCCGACTCCAACTCGATGTCCACGTGCTCATGCCTGGCCGCCGGCAAGCCCAGCTCGACCAGCCGCAGGTTACCCGACATGCCCAGGTGACTGATCAGCGTACCGACCTCGGCATTGATCAACAGGTACTTGGCGCGCCGCTCGACGCTGACGATGCGCTGCCCCGACAGGCGCACATCCAGGTCCTCGGGGATCGGCCAGCGCAAGCGCCGGTCACGCACTACCACACGGCTGACGCGCTGGCCTTCCAGGTGCGGCGCAATACCGCGCCGGGTGGTTTCTACTTCAGGTAATTCCGGCATGTGTCAGTGCCCGCCCAGCTCGCGAATGTTCTGCTTGAGGTTTTCGAAATCGTATTCCGACAAGCCAATGTAATCGAGCACCAGCGGGCCGACCACGTTCCATTCGTGGTCAACCGCCTGGTTGCCCAGCACCCGGTAGGACGCGCAGATGTGCTCGGCCATCTTCAGCACTGCCAGCAGGTTCTTCAGCTGGCTCTGTGTGTTGCGCGAGCTCTCGTCGCGGAATACCGCCAGGGCGTTGTGGTGGTTGGCGATGGCGGCCGTAAGGTGCTCAGGCAGGCGCCAGGATTTGGCGGTGAAGTAGCCGACCACCGAATGGTTGGTGTTGAACGTGTGGTTTTCGGTATCGACCACGCGGGTGTCCTCGCCGGCCTTGGCATAGGCCTCTTCCAGCACATCCATGTAGTTGGGGAAGCGCTTTAGCATCAGCGGCACGCCGCAGTCATGGAACAGGCCCAGGGTGTAGGCCTCGTCCGCGGCCTGGACGCCGGTGCGCTTGGCCAGGGTCAGGCAGGTATTGGCCACATCCTGGGCGGTATCCCAGAAGCGGTTGAGGGTGACGATGGTCTCGTCGCTCATCTCGCCCTTGATCGACTGGGCGTTGATCAGGTTGATGATCGAACGGCTGCCCAGCAGGTTCACCGCACGCTGGATCGAGCCAATTTTGTTGGACAGGCCAAAATGCGGCGAGTTGACCAGCTTGAGCAAGGCCCCCGAAAGGCCCGGGTCCTGGGAAATCAGCTTGGCGATGGTTTCCAGGTCCGGGTCAGGCATGTACTGCTCGAACTGCAGGTCGACCATGATCTGCGGTTGCGGCGGGATGGTGATGCCTTGCAAGGCTTGCTGGATCTGTTCGGCGCTGAGTTCTTGGGACATGCGTGCACACTCGTTTAGGACGGGCGATTTTAACCCTCTATGTGCTCGCCGTGACAGGTTTTGCGCCTGGGAGATCGAGCGCCGCCCGCGCGGCGCTTCGCGGGGCAAGCCCGCTCCCACATCTGTTTCGGTCCAGTTTCTCCTGAGGCATGCGCGCTCGGCCCCTTGGCGTCCACCTCGATATCGCGTTGAACAAACAAGGCGGTCGCGCGCGACGGCACAGGCGATATTGGCCCGAAACAGATGTGGGAGCGGGCTTGCCCCGCGAAGCGCCGCGCGGGCGGCGCTCAATCTCCCAGGCACCACACCTCTAAAGGCGAAAGCACCCCAGACACGCTATAATCCCGCTCTTTTTTCCCGGAGCGACGTCATGTCCCTGCCCAGCCTTCGCCTCAAAGCCAATGCCGACCGCCGCCTGCGCGCCGGCCACCTGTGGGTCTACAGCAACGAAGTCGACGTCACTGCGACCCCGCTGCAAGGCTTCCAGGCCGGCCAGCAGGCCGTTCTCGAGGCAGCCAACGGCAAGCCGCTGGGCATCGTTGCACTCAGCCCCAACAACCTGATCTGCGCCCGCCTGCTGTCGCGCGACATCAAGTTGCCGCTGGACAAGTCGCTGCTGGTTCACCGTCTGAACGTTGCCCTGTCGCTGCGCGAGCGCCTGTTCGACCAGCCATGCTACCGCCTGGTCTATGGCGATTCCGACCTGCTGCCCGGCCTGGTGGTCGACCGCTTCTTCGACATCCTCGTGGTGCAGCTGGCCTCGGCCACCATGGAAGCGCACAAGGACGACGTGATCGCTGCCCTGGTACAAGTGCTCAAACCAAGCGGCATCCTGTTCAAGAACGATTCCGCCGCGCGTGACGCCGAAGGCCTGCAGCGCTATGTCGAGACCGTCTACGGTGAGGTGCCGGACTGGGTGCCGCTGGAAGAGAACGGCGTCAAGTTCGAAGCCCCGGTGCGTGAAGGCCAGAAGACCGGCTGGTTCTACGACCACCGCATGAACCGTGCGCGCCTGGCGCCTTACGTTAAAGGCAAGCGCGTGCTCGACCTGTTCAGCTACATCGGTGGCTGGGGCGTGCAGGCCGGCGCATTCGGCGCCAGCGAAGTGTTCTGCGTCGACGCTTCGGGCTTTGCCCTGGATGGCGTGGAGCGTAACGCGGCGCTGAACGGTATCAGCGAGAAGCTGACCTGCATCGAGGGCGATGTGTTCGAAGCCCTGCGCGAACTGAAGGCTGCTGAAGAACGCTTCGACGTGATCATTGCCGACCCACCCGCCTTCATCAAGCGCAAGAAAGACCTGAAAAACGGCGAGGCGGCCTACCGCCGCCTCAACGAACAGGCCATGCGCATGCTGAGCAAGGACGGCATCCTGGTCAGCGCCTCGTGCTCGATGCACCTGCCCGAGGACGACCTGCACAACATCCTGCTGACCAGCGCCCGCCACCTGGACCGCAACATGCAGCTGCTTGAGCGCGGCGGCCAGGGGCCGGACCACCCGGTGCACCCGGCCATTGCCGAAACTCGCTACATCAAGAGCATTACCTGCCGGTTGCTGCCCAACAGCTGATCAGTGAGGGCCCGGGGGCATGACGCCCCCGGCCCGTATCAGATATCCAATACCTGCGTCGCAATCCCGAAATAAACCAGCACCCCCGCCGCATCGGCAATCGATGTGATCAGTGGCCCACTGGCCGTTGCCGGGTCCAGCTTGAAACGGCTGAGCAGAAACGGCAGGCTCATGCCGATAAGGCTGCCGACCAGCACGATCACCACCATGCTGCTGGCTACAATCAGCGCAATCTGCGGCCCGCCGCGTAGTACCCCAAGCGACGCCACAGCAACGGCCATGGTCGCCCCCAATGCCAAAGCCACGCCGAATTCGCGCCCGAGCATGCGCCACCAATCGCGCATGACCACCTCGCCCGTGGCAAGCCCACGCACCATCAACGTTGCCGACTGGGCGCCCGCGTTACCGCCGCTGTCTACCAGCAACGGCAAGAAGAACACCAACGCGATGTTTGCAGCGATGGTCTCTTCGAAGGCCGCAATACCTGCACCGGAAAACAGGTTGCCAAATACCAGCAACACCAGCCACAGCACGCGCTTGCGGTAAAGCAGGCCGAGGGTTGCTTCCCGTAGATTACCGATGTGGTTGGTGATCGAAGCACCTTTGTGGAATTCTTCGGTCGCCTCGCGCCGCTGCGCCTCGAGGGCTGCGTGAGCGTCCGGCTGAAGGATGTTCTTGTCGATTTGCTGTTGCATGCAATTCTCCAGGCGCCGACGCAGGCGCCTGGGGACCTCAGCCTTGCGGGCTCAAGCCTTCGGCGGCCCTGGCGGCGGCGCGCTCAGTGCCAGGTAGCAGGTTCGAGTGGAACCGGTAACTGGGAAGGTCCATTGAGGGATGTCTCGTGATACCGCACATGCGGCGGCCGAATAATAGCCATACGGGGTAAGTCGGTCAGCCCCTGTGCCAGCGTTTCAGAAGCGTCCTACAAATGCCGACCGTTAGGCCAAAGCCACCGTCCAGACACATCGCCATTCCCTCACCGCGCCAGCGGTGTAGAATCGGCCTATTCATCGCCAGTCATCCCCGGCGGGTTTATGAGCTCTGGCCAAGCACGCGGCGATCCCGTGGTGTCTTCGGCCCCATCCGTGCCAGTGGCAACCGGCCTGCGGCACAAAGGACAAGAGAAGCTCACTCCCCTTTATGTGACCTGATTAAGCCGCCAGGAGTGTTTCATGCCTGATTATCGTTCCAAGACTTCCACCCAAGGCCGCAACATGGCCGGCGCCCGTGCCCTGTGGCGCGCCACCGGCATGAAGGACGAAGACTTCAAGAAACCGATCATCGCCATTGCCAACTCGTTCACCCAGTTCGTCCCGGGCCACGTGCACCTGAAGGACCTGGGCCAGCTGGTTGCCCGCGAAATCGAGCGCACCGGTGGCGTGGCCAAGGAATTCAACACCATCGCGGTCGATGATGGCATCGCCATGGGCCACGACGGCATGCTGTACTCGCTGCCAAGCCGCGAGATCATTGCCGACGCCGTGGAGTACATGGTCAACGCCCACTGCGCCGACGCCATCGTGTGCATCTCCAACTGCGACAAGATCACCCCCGGCATGCTGATGGCCGCCCTGCGCCTGAACATCCCGGTAATCTTCGTTTCCGGCGGCCCGATGGAAGCCGGCAAGACCAAGCTGGCCAGCCACGGCCTGGACCTGGTCGACGCCATGGTCATCGCCGCCGACTCCACCGCCAGTGACGAAAAAGTCGCCGAGTACGAGCGCAGCGCCTGCCCGACTTGCGGTTCGTGCTCCGGCATGTTCACCGCCAACTCGATGAACTGCCTGACCGAGGCCCTGGGCCTGGCCCTGCCGGGCAACGGTTCGACACTGGCCACCCACGCCGACCGCGAGCAGCTGTTCCTCACCGCCGGCCGCACCATCGTCGAGCTGTGCAAGCGCTACTACGGCGAGAACGACGAGTCGGTACTGCCGCGCAGCATCGCCAACTTCAAGGCGTTCGAAAACGCCATGATGCTCGACATCGCCATGGGCGGCTCGACCAACACCATCCTGCACCTGCTGGCCGCAGCCCAGGAAGGCGAAGTGGCGTTCGACCTGCGCGACATCGACCGCCTGTCTCGCAAAGTGCCGCAGCTGTGCAAGGTGGCGCCGAACATCCAGAAGTACCACATGGAAGACGTGCACCGCGCCGGCGGTATCTTCAGCATCCTCGGTTCGCTGGCCCGTGGCGGCCTGCTGCACACCGACCTGCCGACCGTGCACAGCCGCAGCATGGAAGAAGCCATCGCCAAATGGGACATCACCCAGACCGATGACGAAGCCGTGCACACCTTCTTCAAGGCAGGCCCTGCCGGCATCCCGACCCAGACCGCGTTCAGCCAGTCGACCCGTTGGGAAACGCTGGATGACGACCGCGAGAACGGCTGCATCCGCAGCTTCGAGCACGCCTACTCGCAAGAAGGCGGCCTGGCCGTGCTGTACGGCAACATCGCCCTCGACGGCTGCGTGGTGAAAACCGCCGGTGTCGACGAGTCGATCCACGTGTTCGAAGGCACCGCGAAGATCTTCGAGAGCCAGGACAGCGCCGTGCGCGGCATCCTCGCCGACGAAGTGAAAGCCGGCGACATCGTGATCATCCGCTACGAAGGCCCCAAAGGTGGCCCGGGTATGCAGGAGATGCTGTACCCGACCTCGTACCTGAAGTCCAAGGGCCTGGGCAAGGCTTGCGCCCTGCTCACCGACGGCCGCTTCTCGGGCGGTACTTCGGGCCTGTCGATCGGCCACGCCTCGCCGGAGGCAGCAGCTGGCGGCGCTATCGGCCTGGTGCGCGACGGCGACAAGGTGCTGATCGACATCCCTAACCGTTCGATCAACCTGCTGGTCAGCGATGAAGAGCTGGCCGAGCGCCGCGTCGAGCAGGACAAGAAGGGCTGGAAGCCGGCTGAAGTACGCCCACGCAAGGTGACCACCGCGCTGAAGGCGTATGCCCTGCTGGCGACCAGTGCCGACAAGGGTGCTGTGCGTAACAAGGCGATGCTCGAAGGGCTGTGAGGTGCTTTGAGTGTTGAAGAAAAACCGGCGCTCTATGCGCCGGTTTTTTTATGCCTGTGCCGGCCTCTTCGCGGGCTCGCCCGCTCCCACAGGGACTACACAGCATCTGAAACATGTGCAATTCCTGTGGGAGCGGGCGAGCCCGCGAAGAGGCCAGCACAGGCGAAATCACTTACTGAATCTGCTCCGGCGTCACGATCACCCAGTTCTTGTCCGCGTCACCGACAATCCTTCCTTGGCCTGCACCGCCGCATTTTTAGCGATCATCCCGTTCAGCTACATCCACGCCATGAAACTGCATGTAGCCATCATTGGTCGGCGTGTCGCCACCCACCAGCACAGTGCTCATTGCAATCTGCGACACGCCGTTATTCCATAAACGACTATGCAAATTCCATTTGGGTATAAATTCGTTTGTTTTCAGCCTGTTAGCATTTCCGTTCGCAATCGCTCACAGAGGCGATGCCTCTTCTGCTTTTTTCTGCTGGAGCTTCAATGAACCTGCCGCTGTCACTTAACCTGCTGGCGTTCCTGGCCCTGTTGCTGGGCCTGGCACAAACCCGCCGCACCGACTGGAGCCTGGCCAAGAAGGTACTGCTGGGCCTGGTGCTGGGCGTGGTCTTCGGCCTGGTCCTGCACACGATCTATGGCGCTGGCCACCCCGTGCTCAAGGCCACCATCAGCTGGCTCGACCTGGTCGGCAACGGCTACGTCGGCCTGTTGCAGATGATCGTCATGCCGCTGATCTTCGCCTCGATCCTCAGTGCCGTGGCGCGCCTGCACAATGCTTCGTCGCTGGGCCGCATCAGTGTGCTGAGCATCGGTACCCTACTGCTGACCACGGCCATTGCCGCGCTGATCGGCATCGTGCTGACCAACCTGTTCGGCCTCAGCGCCGAAGGCCTGGTGGCCGGCGCCCAGGAAAGCGCGCGCATGCAGGTTATCCACAGCGACTACGCGGGCAAGGTCGCCGACCTCAACATCCCGCAGCTGCTGCTGTCGTTTATCCCCAGCAACCCGGTAGGCGACCTGGCACGGGCCAAGCCGACCTCGATCATCAGCGTGGTGATCTTCGCCGTGTTCGTCGGCCTGGCCGCCTTGCAGTTGATCAAGGACGATGCCGAGAAAGGCGAGCGCGCGCTGTCGGCAATCGACACCCTGCAGGCCTGGGTGATGCGCCTGGTGCGGGTGGTGATGAAGCTGACCCCGTATGGCGTGCTGGCCCTGATGACCAAGGTGGTCGCCAGCTCGAACATGGAAGACATCCTCAAGCTGGGTAGCTTCGTGGTGGTGTCGTACCTGGGCCTGGCGCTGATGTTCGTGGTGCATGCCGTCATCCTGGCCGCCACCGGCGTGAGCCCGCTGCGCTTCTTCCGCAAGGTATGGCCGGTGCTGACCTTTGCCTTCACCAGCCGCTCCAGCGCTGCCAGCATCCCGCTGAACATCGAAGCACAAACCCGCCGCCTGGGCGTGCCGCAGTCGATTGCCAGCTTCAGCGCCTCGTTCGGTACCACCATCGGCCAGAACGGCTGCGCCGGGCTCTATCCCGCGATGTTGGCGGTGATGGTTGCGCCAGCGGTAGGCATCGATACCTTCGACCCGCTGTGGATTGCCACCCTCGTGGCCATCGTCACCCTGAGTTCGGCAGGGGTTGCCGGGGTGGGTGGCGGTGCCACCTTCGCCGCGCTGATCGTGTTGCCGGCCATGGGCCTACCGGTGGAACTGGTGGCCTTGCTGATTTCGGTGGAGCCACTGATCGACATGGGGCGTACGGCGCTGAACGTGAACGGCTCGATGACGGCGGGCGTGGTGACCAGCCAGTTGTTGAAAGAGACTGACAAGGATGTGCTGGCGGGCGATGAGCACGCCGAGCTGAGCCATACCTGACAGGGCCCTATCGCCGGCAAGCCAGCTCCCACAGGTTCTCCACTGGCCTTGAGCCTTGTGCAATACCTGTGGGAGCTGGCTTGCCGGCGATGGGCTGCAACGCAGCCCCGGCATTCTCAGGTCAGTAACTGGCCCGCAAGCTCAACGTCAGGTTCCGCGGCTCGCCATAAAAGTTCGACCCCCAGGCACTGTCCACCCGTTCGTAATACTTGCGGTCAAACAGGTTGTTGGCCGTCAGCGTCGTGGTCAGGTGCTTGTTGAAGCGGTACCCCACCTGCGCGGTCGCCACGCCATAACCACCCTGCACAAAGTCCACGCCGTTGCGCATGTAGTGTGTCTCGCTGACCACCCGCACTCCGCCCCCTACGCTTACACCCTGCAACGGCCCATCGTTGAACTCGTAGCGCGTCCACAGGTTGAAGTTGTGCTTGGGCGTAATGGTGATGCCCTGGTAGTCCTCGTTGCTCATCGACTTGAGCATCGTGAAGGCGTAACCGGTACTGATGCTCCAGTTATCGGTCAGGTTGCCGGAAAGCTCGGTTTCCCAGCCCTGGCTGCGCACCTTGCCCTGGGCCTCGTTGTACGTCGTCTGGCCCACCAACTGCGCGCGGTTCTCGTCATAGATGCGGAACACCGCCACGCTGCCGTTCAGGCGCCCATCGAAGAATTCGCGCTTGAGCCCCAACTCGTACTGCTTGCCCTTGCGCGGGTCGATCGGCAAGCCATCGATATCCACCTCGGTCTGTGGCTTGAAGATACTGGTGTAGCTGGCGTAGGCCGACAACTCAGGCGTCAGCTTGGCGACCAGCGCCCCGTAGGGGATGAACTTGTGGTTGATGTTGGTTTTGGTGGTGGTGAAATTGTCGAAGAACGGGTTGGCGTTATGCGCCTCGCTGTCGAACCAGGTCAGGCGGCCGCCCGCGATCACGTCCAGCCAGTCGGTGGCGCTGACCTTGGCCCGGGTATAGGCCCCGTACTGGTTGGACTTCGACCAGTTGCCATTGGGCATGTCGTAGTCCTGTTTGGGAATATCGATACTGCCCGGGTCGAAAACGTTGATGGGGAAGTAATCGTCGCGACCGCCGCCGCCGTAGGTGAAGTCCTTGTCCAGATGCTGGTATTCGGCACCCACCGTAAACTCATGGCTACGCCCGAAAGCCTCCACCGGCAGGGTGACAAAGCTGTCCAGGCCCACTGATTTGATATGCGTGTAGTAGGAATAGGCTAACGCCCAACTGTCGCCGCTTTGCGGATCAACAGCATCGTCGGTCCAGGTAAAGTTGCGGGTCGGCGTTTCCGCATCGCGGTAGGTCAGCGAAGTCTTGAATTGGCCGCCGTTGTCCAGTGTATGGTCAACCTCGAAGAAGCTTTCCCACAGGCGCTCGTCCAACTCGTTCCATTTGGCATCAACAAAGGTCGAACGGCTGACGTCCAGCAGCTTACCGTCGGCATAGGCTGGCAGGCCGAAGGCTGGCGTGGAATTGTTGCGTTGGTAGGTGCCACCCAAAGACAACGTGGTAGCCGGGGTAATGTCGTATTCCAGGCGACCGTAAACCATCGGCCGCTCGTTCTGCGCGTAGTCGACAAACGACTGGTTGTTCTCGTAAGCCGTGACAAAACGCCCACGCAGGGTGCCCTGGTCATTCAGCGGCCCGGTGATGTCGACCGTGGAGTGATAGCGGTCCCAGCTACCAGCCGATAGCTCGCCAGACAAACCGAACTGCCCCAGCGCCCGCTTGCGCACAAGGTTGATGGTGCCGCCCGGTTCACCCGCGCCCTGGTACAAGCCAGAAGGGCCACGCAGCACCTCGACCCGATCGAACATGGCCAGGTCGAAGCTGGTGGCCATGTCGCCCTGGCCGGTGCGCTGGGAAACGCCGTCCACCTGCACCTGGTCGACCAGGAAGCCGCGGATGTACACGTCGTTCAGGTTGGAACCGGTGTTGTAGGACTTGATCGTCGCGCCGGTCACCTGGCGCATGGCGTCCTGCAGGCTGTTCATGTTCTGGTCGTCCAGCCGCTGACGGGTGACGACCGACACTGACTGGGGGATGTCCTTGAGCTTCTGCTCGCCCTTGCCGATGGTCAGCGCGCTGGTGGTGTAGGAATGCGTACCTTCGGTGGTGGTACCCAGCTGGCGGCTGTCGATCTTGATCGCGCCCAGTTGCAGCGAGGCATCGTCGCCGCTGCCACGCCGCTCCAGGGTTACGCTGTCGGCGTCGATATACGTGGCACTGAGGCCGGTGCCCTCCAGCAGGCGTGCCAGCGCCTGGGCCTGTGGATAACTACCACTCACGCCCGGCGAACGCAGCCCCTGGGTGAACTCGCCCGGCACCAGCACCTGAAGCCGCGTCACCGCACTGAAGGCCGCCAGCGCAGAATCCAGCGGCTGGGCCGGGATCTCGAAACGGTAGGCCTGGGCCTGGGTCGCGGCACTGGCGTGCAGCGGCACGGCCAATGTGCCGCAGGCAAGTGCGACTGCCAGCCCGAGCGCAGTGCGCGTGGCGATGATCTTCATGTGGTGAGGCTCCCCGAATTCGTCCTGATGATCGACGGCGCGGCACTGTCTGAGAGTGCTTATTATTTGCGCCTACCCAATCAAGGACGTCGGCTCGGCAGGAATCCCCGAAAAATTTTTGAAAATCTTCGCTCAACCTTCACGCAGGATGCGCAACCACGGCGTGTACTGCTCGGCGCGCAACCCCAAGGTGTGCGTCAGCGCCTTGAGCACGGCATCGGGCTTGTCGATCTCGAACACGCCAGACACCTTGCGCTGGCGCAGGCCCTCGCCCAGCAGCACGGTCTGGCCCGGCCAATAGCGGTTCAGCTCGGCAACCACTTCGGCCAGCGGTTGCTGGCTGAACACCAGCTGCCGCTGCCGCCAGGCAAAAGCACTGGCCGGGTCGAACGGGTGCAGGGCGGCCAGCGAGCCCGCCGCATACTCCACGGCCTGCCCCGGCCCAAGGAACACACCCGGGCCACTGCCAGCGTTGACCTCGACCCTGCCCTGCCCGACCTTGACGCGGGTCTGGCCAGCGTCACTGGCCACGCTGAAGTGGGTACCGACCACCCGGACCCACCCCTCACCGGCATTCACCACGAACGGCCGGGCGGGGTCGCGCGCCACGTCGAACCAGGCCTCGCCGCGCAACAGCCGCACCCGCCGCTCACCCTGCGCCAGGGTTACCTGTAGCGCCGTGTCGGTGTTCAGTTGCACGTGTGAGCCATCGTCAAGGCGCACACTGCGCGACTCACCGGTGGCGGTTGCGTAGTCGGCGCGCCAGCGGTCGACATACGGCGTCTGGCCAACCAGCGAGCCCAGCAACAGGGCCGCCGCCACGCTCTGCGCAACCTTGCGCCAGCTACGCCGGGCAGGCTTGCGCCACTGTCGGCGCTGCTGTTCACGCAGCTGTGCCGCGGGTGCCTGCAACGCGCCCAGCAACAGGATCACTTCATCCCAGGCCTGCATTTGCGCAGCCCCGGCCACCTTCCAGGCAGCGAACGCCGCTTGCTCCTCAGGCGTGACATCGTCGGCCTGCAAGCGGTAGTACCAGGCTGTGGCTTCGGCGAACATCTGCTCGCTGTCGGGCGTTTCGCTCATGGGGGTATCTGAAATTCCAGGGTTCATGGCCGCGGAGCCCTCACCTGGCCGGCCAGTTGCCGCTTGATGAAGGCGCGGCAATCCAGCAGTGCCCGGCGCAGCTGGTATTCGACGCTGCGCGGGGTAACGTTCATGCGCTCACCGATTTCCCGGTAGCTGCAGCCGTCGACATGGTAGAGCAGGAAGATATGCCGGGTCGCCTCGGGCAACGACTCGATCGCAGCCTGCATCAAGGCGTGCTGCTGCTGGTCGAACAGTTGCTCTTCAGCGCCGGGGTCGTCGCTGGCCAGCTCTTCGCTCGGCTCGCCAGCATCCATGCGCTCACGACGTATCATTTGCCGCTGGTGATCGCGCACCAAGTTACTGGCAATGGTGAAGAGAAAGGCCGGCAGGTTGTCGATCTGCTTGTCGGCAGGCAGCCGCGCCAGGCGCAGGAACGACTCCTGGGTCAGATCGGCAGCGACCTGGGCATTACCGGTGCGCCGTGCGACGAAGGCCTCCAGCGCTTTCTTCTGCTCGGTGAACAGCCGGGCGATCTGCTTGTTCCATGAAGACACGGCACGCCTCGGCTGCAAGTCTCAAGAGGTGCGCACGCTAGCAGAAGATGAGATGGATTCGCAATTAATGCTGAGTGAGCCCGCCAATATCCGGTAACGCAATGGCATGAGGCTCGCTACACTGCTACCCGGGCTTTGCGAATACTCCGAGAGAAAGGAACCATCATGCAGTCGTACGACATGACCCAGGCCGAAGCCGAAAAGATTCGGGTTGAGGTCGCCAAGCTCCGCATCGAGGTGGACAAGCTGATGGCCGAAACGCGCATGCCGCATGCTGAGCCCATCAGAATGACCCGCGAGATCTTCTGGTATCCGGTTGCCATTGCAGCCGGAATTGTCTCCACAGTGGCCACTGTCACCGCCGTGATCATCAAGCTACTCACCTGACTGTGGGAGCGGGCGTGCCCGCGAACACCGGCGCAGCCGGTGCCATGCACCGCGTTGGATTTTTCGCGGGCAAGCCCGCTCCCACAGGTACCGCGCAGGCCTTGACCTCACGCGGTACGTGTAGGAGCGGCCTTGCGTCGCGATAGGGCTGCAAAGCAGCCCCGGCAATCTCAAACCTTGTCCCAGACCTCGAAGTGATACCCAGGCTTGCCTTCCTCAACCTGCGCCTCACTCGAAACCAGCTTCCACTGCTCCGCATCAAACGCCGGGAACCACGCGTCCCCTTCCGGCGACAGCTCCACGCGCGTCAGGTACATGCGGCTGACCAGCCCCTTCTCCAGCGCCTGCCCATACAGCTGCGCCCCGCCAATCAGCATCAGCTCATCGACGCCTTTCTCCCGCGCCCACTGCTCGGCGCGCGCCAGCGCTTCTTCCAGCGAGCCGAATACCTCGGCGCCCTCCAGTTGCAGCCCAGCCTGGCGGCTGACCACGATGTTCAGCCGCCCAGGCAGCGGCCTGCCCAGCGAATCCCAGGTCTTGCGCCCCATGATGATCGGCTTGCCCAGGGTGGTGGCCTTGAAGTACTTGAAATCCCCCGGCAGATGCCAGGGCATGGAGTTGTCGATGCCGATCACGCGGTTCTCGGCGTGAGCCGCGATCAGGCTGAGGGGGAGTGATGTATTCATGCCAGCGAGGATAGCACCGGGCGTGTGGGTTATGCTTCTGCCCTGACCTGTGCAATGGAAGACCTTGTGACTGCACTGACATCACTGGACAAGCGCTGGCTCACCGAAGCGGTACGCCTGCGTGAAGAACATGCCGGCCCACTGGAAGACCAGGAGGCCAACCGCCGCGCCCGCCAGCTAGGCGGCGACCTGGCAACGCGCATCGAAACCCGTGCGCTGTGCCTGGCCGAGCGCGACGGCATGACCACCGCCCTGCGCCACTGGAAGCAGGGCGCACGCCTGGCGTTACTGGCCTTGCTGCTGATGGCGGTACTCAGCGGCGCCGGCCTGGCGCTGGCCGCCCTGGGCGACGGGCAGCGCCCGGTGAATGTGTTCTGGGCGCTGGGCAGCCTGCTCGGGCTGAACCTGCTGATGCTGCTGGGCTGGGCCATCGGTTTTGCCCTGAGTGGCGAGCATGGCGCAGGGCTGGGGCGCCTGTGGCTGTGGCTGAGCGAACGCTTTGCCCGCGACGCCATGGCCGCACACCTGGCGCCAGCACTGCTGGTGCTGCTGCAACGCCCGCGCCTCAACCGCTGGCTGCTCGGCTTGCTGGTGCACGGCCTGTGGCTGCTGGCGATGCTTACCGCGCTGGGCATGCTGCTGGCGTTGTTGGCCACCCGCCGCTACGGCTTTGTCTGGGAAACCACGTTACTTGCCGCTGACCCGTTCATCCACCTGACCCAGGCACTGGGCGCCCTGCCGTCGCTGCTGGGCTTTGCCGTACCCGACGAGGCCATGATCCGCGCCAGCGGCGGCACCTTGCCGGCCCTGGAACTGGCCCGCCAGGCCTGGGCCAGCTGGCTGCTCGGCGTGGTGCTGGTGTACGGCCTGCTGCCGCGCCTGCTGCTGGCCGGGTTATGCCTGTGGCGCTGGCGCCAGGGCCACGAGCGCCTGTCGCTGGACCTGAGCCTGCCCGGCTACGCGCACCTGCGTGATGCGCTGATGCCCCGGAGCGAACGCATGGGAGTGCAGGACGCCGCCCCCGAAGCCTTGCCGCAGTTTGCCGCCGGCCAGCTGGAAAGCGGCAGCAGCGGTGCCTTGCTGGTAGGTCTGGAACTGGACGACCAGCGCCCCTGGCCGCCCACCCTGCCAAAAAGCGTGATCGATGCCGGCGTGCTCGACAGCCGCGAGTCGCGCAACCGCCTGCTCGAACAACTCAGCCGCTTTCCGCCGGCACGCCTGGCCATCGCCTGCGACCCACGGCGCTCGCCAGACCGCGGCAGCCTGGCACTGTTGGCCGAACTGGCGCGCAATGCCGGCGCGACCCGAATCTGGCTTTTACAAGCCGCGCCTGGTCAGGCCCTCGATGCCCAACGCCTGGGCGACTGGCACGAAGCCCTCGACCGCCTTGGCCTGGCGCACGCCGATACCTCGCCGTTGACCTGGCTGGAGCATGGCCATGACTGAGCCGCTGAAACTGGCCGTGGTCGGCCACACCAACGTTGGCAAGACCTCGCTGCTGCGCACCCTCACCCGTGATGTCGGTTTCGGCGAAGTCTCCCACCGCCCAAGCACCACCCGCCACGTGGAGGGTGCGCGCCTGTCGGTGGACGGCGAACCCTTGTTGGAGCTGTACGACACCCCGGGACTTGAAGATGCCATTGCCCTGCTCGACTACCTCGAACGCCTGGAGCGCCCGGGCGAACGCCTGGACGGCCCGGCCCGCCTGGAGCGCTTTCTGCAGGGCAGCGAAGCACGCCAGCGTTTCGAGCAGGAGGCCAAGGTGTTGCGCCAGTTGCTGGCCAGCGATGCCGGGCTGTATGTGATCGATGCACGCGAGCCGGTGCTGGCCAAATACCGTGACGAACTGGAAGTGCTGGCCAGCTGCGGCAAGCCGTTGCTACCGGTGCTCAACTTTGTCGCCAGCCACCAGCACCGCGAGCCGCAATGGCGTGAAGCCCTTGCCCGGCTTGGGCTTCACGCGTTGGTGCGGTTCGACAGCGTGGCCCCGCCCGAGGATGGCGAGCGCCGCTTGTACGAGAGCCTGGCCCTGCTGCTGGAGGACGCCCGCCCGGCCTTGCAACGGCTGATCGACGACCAGCAGGCACAGCGCCTGGCTCGCCAACACAGCGGCAAGCGGTTGATTGCCGAGCTGCTGCTGGACTGCGCCGCCTGCCGGCGTAGCGTCGAGGCCGTGCCGGCTGCCGAGGCCAAGGCCATCGAGGCCTTGCGCCAGGACGTGCGCCAGCGCGAACAGCGCTGCGTCGAGGCCTTGCTCAAGCTGTATGCCTTCCGCCGCGAAGATGCCCATGCCAGCGAGCTGCCGTTGCTCGATGGCCGCTGGGGCGACGACCTGTTCAACCCCGAGACCTTGAAGCTGCTGGGCGTACGCCTGGGTAGTGGCGTGGCGGCGGGCGCGGCGGCCGGTGCGGGGGTCGATTTGCTGGTCGGCGGCCTTACCCTCGGCGCTGCGGCGCTGGCCGGGGCGATTGCCGGGGGCGCGCTGCAGACGGCGCGTAACTATGGGTCGCGGTTGATGGGCAAGCTCAAGGGCAAGCGCGAACTGACCGTGGACGATACGGTATTGCGCTTGCTGGCCTTGCGTCAGCAGCAGTTGATGGCAGCGCTGGACAACCGTGGGCATGCGGCTCAGGACCGCATCAGGCTGGGCGAGCTGGATGAGAAGGCCTGGCGCGAGGGCAGGTTGCCGGAGGCCCTGGTGAAGGCGCGGGCGCATCCGCAGTGGTCCACGCTCAATCCAGGGGCGAAGTTGAACCAGGCTGAGCGGCAGGAACAGCTGGAGGCGCTGGTTTCACAATTTTGAGTGAGCAAGTCTGGCCTATTCGCGGGCACGCCCGCTCCCACAGGGATCACCACTGCCTTCGAAACCTGTGCAGTACCTGTGGGAGCTGGCTGCAAACCAAAATTTCAGAGCAAAGCAAAAGCCTTCCGCTTCAACCCATCCAGATCCACCACCGGCACCCCAACCTCCTTGGCCATCTCATCCCACTCCCGCATCCGCAAACTCACCTCGAATAACGGATCCCTTTCGAACGCATCCGCTTCGGCCTCGCTCATTACGCCCCCCTGATATTCCAGGGTCCGCCGGCTCGCCTCGCTCAACTGCTGGTAATACCCCGGCCGGCGCAACGTCAGGTAGCGCTTGGCCTCCACGTGATACTGCACCAGCCGCACCATGCGCTCGCCAAAGCCACAACGGCGCAGGTATTCGGCCCCGATACGCTCATGGCTGACCACGCCGTAGCCGCCCATGCTGGCATCACCGCCACACAGGTGGCCGATGTCGTGGAAGAACGCCGCCAGCACCACTTCATCGTCGAAGCCTTCGGCCATGGCCAGTTGCGCGGCCTGGGACATGTGCTCGAGCTGGGTGATGGCTTCGCCGATGTAGTCGTCGCTGCCATGCTGTGCGTACAGGGCAAAGGTGCTGTCGATAACCTCGGCAGGGGTGGGCATTCAAGTCTTCTCCTGGCTTGATTCAGTAATGGCTTCTTCGCGGGCACGCCCGCTCCCACATTTTCTGTGGGAGCGGGCGAGCCCGCGAAGAGGCCGATACAGGTTACTGCTGGGCCACCTTCTCCGACTTGCCGTCATAGCGCTTGCGCCATTCAGCCAGAATCTCGTCACGGTTCTTCGAGGCCCAGGCAAAGTCGTTCTTGATCAAACGCTGCTCATAGTCCGCCGGCAATTCGGTCTGCGGCTTGGCAATGCCCGGCGCAGCCAGCACGGCGAAGTTCTCCTTGTACAGCTCCATGGCCGCCGGGCTGGCCGAGAAGTCAGCCAAGCGCTTGGCCGCATCCGCCTTGGGCGAGCCCTTGATCACCGCAGTTGCCTCGATCTCCCAGCCCAAGCCTTCCTTCGGCAGCACGATATCCAGCGGCGCGCCCTGGCGCTTGAGCTGCACAGCCGGGTACTCGAACGAGATACCGATCGGGAACTCGCCCGCCGCCGCCAGCTTGCACGGCTTGGAGCCGGAGTGAACGTACTGGCCGATGTTCTGGTGCAGTGCATCCATGTAAGCCCAGCCCTGCGGCTCGCCAAAGGTCTGCAACCAGGCACTCACGTCAAGGAAGCCGGTGCCCGAAGAGGCCGGGTTGGGCATGACGATCTTGCCCTTGTACTCCGGCTTGGTCAGGTCCTGCCAGCTCACCGGCTTGCTCAGGCCCTGCTTCTCGGCCTCGACGGTATTGAAGCAGATGGTCGCGGCCCACACATCCATGCCCACCCAGGCCGGGGGGTTGGCGGCATCGCGGTAGTTGCTGGAGATCTTGCCCAGGTCCTTTGGCGCGTACGCTTCCAACATGCCGTTCTGGTCGAGAACGGCCAGGCTGGACGCCGCCAGGCCCCACACGGCGTCGGCTTGCGGGCGGTCTTTCTCGGCCAGCAGCTTGGCGGTGATGATGCCGGTGGAATCGCGCACCCATTTGATCTCGATATCCGGGTTGGCCTTTTCGAAGGCCTGCTTGTAGCTCTTCAGCTGTTCGGCTTCCAGGGCGGTATAGACCGTCAGCTGAGTGCCGGCGGCCGAGGCCTGCAGGCTGAACACGGCGGAAACGGCAGCGGCAAGTGCAAGGTGCTTGTACATGGGTAGGTTCCTTACAGGTCAGACGGTCGCGGCGCGTTGGCGCCAGGCTTGGGAGCGGCGCAGCAGGCCGCGTGAGGCTGCGGCTAGCAACAGTGAAGCGCCGGCACTGGTCAGCAGGATCAGGGTGGACATGGCAGCAGCACCGCCAACGTTGCCGGCATCGTCCATGTTCAGCACGGCAACGGCCGCCAGGATGGTGTCGGGGCTGTACAGGAAGATCGCCGCCGACACGGTGGTCATGGCCGAGACGAACAGGTAGCGGATGATGTCCAGCAGCGCCGGCAGGCAGATCGGCACGGTCACCCGCATGAAGTGCTTGTACAGCGGCGCCTTCAGCGACAGCGCAGCGGCCTCGAACTCGCCATCGAGCTGGCGCAGCGCAGTGGTTGCAGTCATTTGCGCGGTGGTCAGGTAGTGGGCGATGGTGCACACCACCAACAGCCCCATGCCGCCATACAGCACATGCAGCGGGTTGCCGTTCAGGTTGAAGAAGAAAACATAACCCAGGCCCAGTACCAGGCCCGGCACGGCCATGGGGATGAAGCTGAGCAGGCGCAGCATCTGGTTGAGCAGGCGTTGGCCCTGGGTTTTCTCCATCAGGTAAGCACCGGTGAAGATCACGATGCTGCCGATCAGCGCGGTGCCGATGGCCATGGTCACGCTGTTGCGATAGGCCAGCCAGCCGCCACCGGCGGTGTCTTCGAACATGTAATGACGCAGCGACAACGACAGGTTGTACGGCCAGAAGGTGACCAGCGACGAGTACACCGCCATGCCGATCACCAGCAGCAGCGCCGCGCACACCAGCAGCACAATGGCCAGGTAGCAGGCATCACGGCCACGCGATGGCTTGGGTTCGAACACCTGGGCACGGCCGCTCATGGCCTCGCCCTGGCGCCGGCGCAGCCAGGCATCGACCGTGAAGCTGAACAGGGCCGGCAGCAGCAGCACCATGCCGATCAACGCGCCACGACCGAACTGTTGCTGCCCGACCACAGCCTTGTAGGCCTCCAGCGCCAGCACCTGATAATCACCGCCGACCACCACCGGTACACCGAAGTCGGTGATGGTCAGGGTGAACACCAGGCAAAACGCCGCGAACACCGCCTGGCGGGTAGCCGGCCAAGTGATGCTGGTGAACGCCCGGCATGGGCCGGCGCCCATGCTGGAGGCCGCGTCGAACAGGCGCGCATCGGCCAGCGACAGCGCCGACAGCAGGATCATCAGCGCATGCGGGAAGGTGTAGATAGCCTCGCCCAGCACGATGCCCCAGAAACCGTAGATGTTGTCGCTGAGCAACCCGCGCAGCAGCCCCTGGTTACCGAACAGGTAGACCAGCGCAATGGCCGGCAGCATCGACGGCGCCAGCAGCGGCAGTAGCGAAATCCCCCGCCACAGGCCCTTGGCCGGGATCAGCGTACGTTGCAGGGCATAAGCGAACAGATACGCCAGCGGCACCACGATGGCCGCTACGGTGAAGGCCACCGACAGGCTGTTGCCCAGCAACCAGTGGAAGTTGTCGCTGGCAAACAGTTCGCGGGCCGCCAGCAGGCCGCCGCCCTGGCCCGCCTCACCACTGAAACCACGCCAGAAAATCGCCAGCAGCGGCATCAGCACGGCCAGCACCAGAAGGATCAGCAGCAGGCTCTTGCCACCGACGACAAACAACCGGTCACCCAGGGCGACGCCCGCACGCGGCGCGGTTTTGGCCTGGCGCAGCGGCAGGGACATTGGCGCGGCCATCTCAGGCAAACACCTGCAGGCTCTGCGGTGGCAGCGCCACCCAGATGTCCTGCGAGCCCAGGCGCGGCATGGCCTCGGGGGCCAGCTCAGCCAGCAGGGCATGGCCAGGCAAGGCCTTGAGCTCGAAGCTCATGCGGCAGCGGTTACCCAGGAAGGTGATCTCGCGGACCTTGGCCGGGAACAGGTTTTCTTCGTGCACCACCGGGTTGACCGTAATCGCCTCCGGCCGGCAGAACAGCCGGCCACTGCTGGCCTGGGCCGAGCCGGGTGACAGGCGCATGCTCATGCCACCAACCTGGGCGTGGCTTTCACTGCTGCGCTGGAATGGCAGCCAGTTGCCCTGGCCGACGAACTCGGCGACGAACGGTGTGGCTGGCTGGTCGTAGATTTCCTGCGGGGTGGCGTACTGCTCGACCTGGCCGTTGTTCATCACGGCAATGCGGTCGGCCATCAGCATGGCCTCGTCCTGGTTGTGGGTGACCATCAAGGTGGTAATGCCCAGCTGGCGTTGCAATTGACGCAGTTCGGTGCACAGGTGCTCGCGCACCCGGGCGTCCAGCGCCGACATGGGCTCGTCGAGCAGCAGCAGGGACGGCGCCGGTGCCAGCGCACGGGCCAGGGCCACGCGTTGCTGCTGGCCGCCGGAGAGCTGGCCTGGGTACTTCTTCTCGCTGCCGGCCAGGCCTACCAGTGCGAGCATTTCGGCCACCCGTTGGCGCGCCTGCTCGCGGCCGCTGCCGGTCAGGCCGTAGGCAATGTTGGCCTCGACGGTGAGGTTAGGGAACAGCGCGTAGGACTGGAACAGGATGCCGTAGTCACGGGCCTGGGGCGGCAGCTCGGAGATGTCGCGCTCGCCGATGTACAGCGTGCCGCGGTCCTGGCGCTCCAGGCCGGCGATGCAGCGCAGCAGCGTGGTCTTGCCACAGCCGGACGGGCCGAGCAGGCACACCAGCTCGCCGGCGGCGATGTCCAGCGAGACATCGTTGAGCGCGGTGAAGGCACCAAAACGCTTGTGGATGTTGCGCACTTTCATCTGTGCGCCGGGGGTGGTGTGGTTCATGGCAAGGCCTCATCGAAGAGATGGGGGCCATGCTAGGAAGGCTGTGCGAAGGTTCTGTGGCGTTTGGGCAAAAGCCGGTGATAGTGGTATAGGCAGATTTTGTAATGGCCTGCACCAGCCTCTTCGCGGGCTTGCCCGCTCCCACAGGGCCCGCACAAGATTCAGAACCTGCGCAGTACCTGTGGGAGCGGGCAAGCCCGCGAAGAAGCCAACACAAATCTACAAGTGCGAACCCGCCACTTCCTGCGCCACCCCGAGGAATGCTGCCGGCAGCCGGGCCTGGCGCCGCTCTTTCAGGCAATACAGGTATTCATGCATCACCGGCGCATTCTCCAGCGCCAGTACCCGCAATTCGGGATTGTGCGGCACCTCGTGCCGGGCAATCACACTGATGCCAATGTTGCGCAGCACCGCCTCACGGATCGACTCGCGGCTGCCAATCTCCAGCAAGGCCCCGGCAGTCACCCCGGCCTCCTGCATCATTTGTTCGGTCAGCTTGCGCGTGGTCGAGCCTTTTTCGCGCATCAACAGGCAATGCCCCGCCACCACGTCGATGGACACCGCCTGGCGGTGGGCCAACGAGTGGTTGCGGTGCACCGCCACAACCAATGGATCAGTGCCCAGCACCCGGCGTACCAGGCGGGCATCTTCCACCAACTGCGACGAAGCGGCGATATCCACCCGGTAGTCCTCGAGCATTTCCAGCACCTGCTGCGAGTTGCCGATTTCCACCGCCACCTCCACCTGCGGCAGGCGTTCGCGGTAGATCTTCACCAGGTCGAGAATGTAGTAAGGCGCCGTGGCGGCAATGCGCAGGCTGCCCTGGGCCTGACCGCTGTTGCGCAGTTCGAACTCGATGTCCGCCTCCTGCTGCAACAGCGCCTTGACCATCGGCAGCAGGCGTACGCCCTCTTCGCTCAACACCAGGCGCCGCCCGCCGCGGTAGAACAGCTCTACCGCGTACTGGCTTTCCAGGTTGCGGATCTGCGTAGTCACCGTGGGCTGGCTAAGCCCGAGCTTCTTCGCCGCCAGGGTGATGCTGCCCAGGCGGGCCACCATGTAGAAGGCTTTCAGCTCCGAACTCAGCATGCACGTCCTCTATTTGCGCAACAGGCGCAAGCCGTTGAACACCACCAGCAGGCTCACACCCATGTCGGCGAACACCGCCATCCACATGGTCGCCATGCCGGCAAAGGTGATCGCCAGGAAAATCGCCTTGATGCCCAATGCCAGAACGATGTTCTGCATCAGGATCGCCGCACTTTGGCGCGACAGCCTGACGAAGGCCGGGATTTTGCGCAAGTCGTCATCCATCAGCGCCACATCGGCAGTTTCGATGGCGGTGTCGGTACCGGCGGCCGCCATGGCAAAGCCGATCTCGGCGCGGGCCAGCGCGGGTGCATCGTTGATGCCGTCACCGACCATGCCCACCCGGTGCCCCTGCGCGTACAGCGCTTCGATGGTTTTCAGCTTGTCGGCAGGCAACAGGTTGCCTTCGGCGCGATCGATGCCCACCACGGCAGCAATGGCCTGCGCGGTATGTGGATTGTCACCGGTCAGCATGACAGTCTTGATGCCCAGCTCATGCAGTTCGGCGATGGCCTGGCGGCTGCTGTCCTTGACCGTGTCGGCCACGGCGAACAGGGCCAGCGGGCCGCTGCGGTCGAGCAGCAGGACAACGGTCTTGCCCTGGCGCTCCAGCGCATCCAGCCGGGCTTCCAGTTCGGGCGAGCACAGGCCCAGCTCCTCGACCAGGCGGTGGTTGCCCAGGTGGTAGACCTCACCGCCGATGGTGCCACGCACGCCACGCCCGGCCAGGGCTGCAAAGTCATCAACCTCGCTCAAGGCCAGGCCCTGCTCCTTGCCGAATTGGGCGATGGCACGCGATACCGGGTGGTCCGAGCGTTCACCCAGGCTGGCGGCCAGCGCCTGGGCCCGGCCTTCGAACAACGGCTGCAGCACCTCGGCATCGGTCTGCACCGGCTTGCCGTGGGTGATGGTGCCCGTCTTGTCCAGCGCCAGGAAGTCCAGGTGGCGACCGCCCTCCAGGTACACCCCGCCCTTGATCAGGATGCCTTTGCGCGCAGCGGCGGCCAGGCCGCTGACAATGGTCACCGGGGTCGAGATCACCAGGGCGCACGGGCACGCGACCACCAGCAGCACCAGGGCGCGGTAGATCCAGTCGAACCACGCACCGGCCATGAACAGCGGCGGGATCACCGCCACGGCCAAGGCGATGGCGAATACCACTGGCGTGTAGATGCGCGAAAAACGGTCGACGAAGCGCTGGGTAGGCGCCCGCGCGCCTTGCGCCTCCTCCACGGCCTTGATGATCCGCGCCAGCGTCGATTGGCCGGCGGCGGCGGTGACGCGGAACTCCAGTGCCCCGGCCTGGTTGATGGTGCCGGCGAACAGCTTGTCGCCCACAGCCTTCTCCACAGGCAGGCTTTCGCCGGTGATCGGTGCCTGATCGACGCTCGATTGCCCATTGGTCACTTCACCGTCCAGGCCGATACGTTCGCCGGGGCGCACCCGTACCAGGGCACCAATGGCCACCCCGCGCACCTCCATCTCGCGCCACTGGCCATCGGCCTGCTGCACCGTGGCCATGTCTGGCGTCAGCTGCATCAGCCCGCCGATGGCGTTACGCGCGCGGTCCAGCGAACGCGCCTCGATCAGCTCGGCGACGGTGAACAGCACCATCACCATGGCCGCTTCCGGCCACTGGCCGATCAGCACGGCACCGGTCACGGCGATGCTCATCAGCGCGTTGATGTTGAGGTTGCGGTTTTTCAGGGCGATCCAGCCCTTTTTGTAGGTGCCCAGGCCGCAGCCAGCAATAGCCGCCAGCGCCAATGCCGCCACTACCCAGTCCGACGCCAACGCACCAAAGTGCACGACTTCAGCGGCGATCGCGGCAATACCCGACAATGCCAGCGGCCACCAGCGGGCCTTGGTCGGTTGCGGTGCGGCGGCTGTGCCGTCATCTTCGGCACCGAGCGGCTCGGCCTTCATCCCCAGGCTGTCGATGGCCCGTTCGATATCGCCGGTACCGCCCAGGGTATGGCGCACGCCAAGCACGCGGTTGATCAGGTTGAATTCCAGCTGCTCGATACCGGCCAGCTTGCCCAGCTTGTCCTGGATCAGGGTCTGCTCGGTGGGGCAGTCCATGGCCTCGATGCGGAAACGGCTGAGCTGCGCCTGGGCACTGGCCGTTTCGCTCAGTTGCACCAGAGAGGGCGCGGCTTTGGAACCGCAGCAGCTGTGACCGTGGCTGGCATGGCCATGGTCGTCATCGCCATGGGCGTGATCGTGCGAGTGCTTGTGTTCGTGGCTGACAGGCTGGTTCATGGGGTCATCCTTAAATTGAGCCTGTTGCCAAGTGAACACCCTGTAGCCACTATAGGGTCAAGCCATTTGCTGGAGATTTCGTGATGAAGATCGGAGAACTGGCCAAAGCCACCGACTGCGCGGTGGAAACCATCCGCTACTACGAGCGTGAAAACCTGTTGCCGGAGCCTGCACGCACCGAAGGCAACTATCGGCTCTATACCCAGGCCCACGTCGAGCGGCTGACCTTCATCCGCAACTGCCGCACGCTGGACATGACCCTGGACGAGATCCGCAGCCTGCTACGCCTGCGCGACAGCCCGGATGATTCTTGTGGCAGCGTCAATGCGCTGGTCGACGAGCATATCGAGCATGTGCAGGCGCGGATCGATGGCTTGGTGGCGTTACAGGAGCAATTGGTCGAGCTACGGCGGCGCTGCAATGCGCAAGGCTCGGAGTGCGCGATCTTGCAGCAACTGGAGACGAACGGGGCGGTATCGGTGCCGGATACCGAGCATTCACATGTGGGGCGTAGTCACGGGCATTGAGCCTAAAAGCTTCGCGGGCACGCCCGCTCCCACAGGGACCGCACAAGGCCTGGGCCTGTGTAGTACCTGTGGGAGCGGGCGCGCCCGCGAAGAGGCCGGTTCAGGCGATAAAGATCTCTCAGACCGCCATCGGCGCCGTCATCGGCGCATGGTGTTCATACCCTTCCAGCCAGAAATCACCCGGCTCGATCTTCTCCAGCCACTCCGGCTCGTACTTGCCGGTCTCGGCAAACGCCGGCACGCGATCACTGATCACCAGCTTCGGCGCCTCCAGCGGCTCGCGCTTGAGCTGCTCGTTCAGCATGTCCAGGTGGTTTTCATACACATGGGCATCGCCGATGAAGTAGGTGAACCAGCGCGGGGTATAACCGGTCAGGCGGCCGAACAGCGACAGCAGCGCCGCGCCTTCGGTGAGGTTGAACGGCGTGCCCAGGCCCAGGTCGTTGGAGCGGATGTAGAGGGTCAGGGAAATTTCCTTCGTCTCCACATTCGGGTGGAACTGGTACAGCAGGTGGCACGGTGGCAGGGCCATTTCGTCCAGCTGCGCGCAGTTCCAGCCGTGGAACAGGATGCGGCGGCTGCCCGGGTCGTTGGCGATGGTATCCAGGCACTGACGCACCTGGTCGATGGCCTTGTACAGGATGACGAAGGCAACGCCGTCCTCTTCGTCCTGGGCGATACGGCGGAAACCGGCCTTCTCGGCCATTTCGATGGCAGCCGGGTTGCTCAGCGGGATGCGCTTGTAGCCCGGCCACTGGCGCCATTGCACGCCGTAGATTTCGCCCAGATCGTCATGGCCCTGGCGGAACGGGTTAGCCAGCCACTGGGCGTTTTCGTTGGCGTTCTGGTCCCAGACCTTGCAGCCCAGTTCGCGGAATTCACCGGCGTTTTTCACGCCCCGCAGGAAGCCGACCATTTCGCCGATCGCCGACTTGAACGCCAGCTTGCGCGTGGTAATGGCCGGAAAGCCCTTCTGCAGGTCGAAGCGCAGCATCGCGCCCGGCAGGCTGATGGTGCGGATTCCGGTGCGGTTGCCCTGCAGCGTGCCGTTTTCGATCACGTCGCGGACCAGGTCCAGATACTGTTTCATGGCTTACCTGTAGCAAAAACGGCAGGGGGATCGCCCCTGCCGTGGGATTAATCAGGCGGGTTTCGCCGTGGGCTTGCGATTATAAGCCCACCAGATCAGGCCGAGGCCAGCCAGGATCATCGGCACGCACAGAATCTGACCCATGGTCAGCCAGCCCCAGGCGATATAGCCGAGCTGGGCATCCGGTACGCGGACGAATTCGACGATGAAGCGGAAGATGCCGTAGAACAGCGCGAACATGCCGGAGACCGCCATGGTTGGCCGCGGCTTGCGCGAGAACAGCCAGAGGATGACGAACAGCGCCACGCCTTCCAGGGCAAACTGGTACAGCTGCGACGGGTGACGCGGCAGCTGCGCCGGGTCGCTGAACGGCGGGAAGATCATCGCCCATGGCACGTCGGTGGGTTTACCCCATAGCTCGGCATTGATGAAATTGCCAATGCGCCCGGCCCCCAGGCCAATCGGCACCAGCGGGGCAACGAAGTCCATCAGCTCGAAGAACGACTTGTTGTTGCGCTTGCCGAACCACAAGGCCGCCAGCATCACGCCGATGAAACCGCCATGGAACGACATGCCGCCCTTCCACACTTCGAAGATCAGTGTCGGGTTGGCCAGGTAGGCGTGCAGGTCGTAGAACAGCACATAGCCCAGGCGGCCACCGACGATCACCCCCATCGACAGCCAGAACACCAGGTCGGACAGCTTTTCGCGGCTCCAGGTAGGGTCGAAGCGGTTCAGCCGGCGCGAGGCCAGCAGCCAGGCGCCACCGATGCCGATCAGGTACATCAGGCCGTACCAATGGATTTTCAGCGGCCCGATGGCCACGGCCACGGGGTCTATCTGCGGGTAAGGCAGCATGGAACTTCCTCTCGATTCAAATCAAAAAGCTGAGGCCGACACAGAACAGCAGGGCTGCGAACAGGCGTTTCAACAGACGCGGCGACAGCTTGTGCGCCAGGCGCGCGCCGAAGCGGGCGAAAAACATGCTGGTCACGGCAATACCGACCAGTGCCGGCAAGTACACGTAACCCAGGCTATGGGCCGGCAGGTGCTCCTCGTGCCAGCCCAGCAGCATGAAACTCAGGGCACTGGCCATGGCAATCGGCAGGCCACAGGCCGAGGAGGTGGCCACCGCCTGCTGCATGGGCAGGCTGCGCGAAGTCAGGAACGGTACGGTCAGCGATCCGCCTCCGATACCAAAAATGGCCGAGGCCCAACCGATCACCCCGCCGGCACCGATCAGCGCGGGCTTGCCGGGGATGCCACGGCTGGCCTTGGGTTTGAGGTCCAGGGCCATCTGTGCGGCGATGACCAGGGCGAACACGCCGATGATCTTTTGCAGCAGCGGGCCTTGAATCAGCGAGGCGGTCTTGGCACCGACACCAGCACCCAGCAGGATGCCCAAGGTCATCCAGGCGAAGATCGACCACTGCACCGCACCCTTGCGGTGGTGCTCAAGCACGGCGTTGATCGAGGTAAAGACGATGGTTGCCAGGGACGTACCGACTGCCAGGTGGGTCAGCACCGAGGCATCGAACCCCTGTAAGGTGAAGCTGAACACCAGCACCGGCACGATGATGATGCCGCCGCCCACGCCGAACAGCCCGGCCAGCACACCGGCACAGGCGCCCAACAGCAGATAGAGCACGAATTCCATTCGGCTTCCCCAGGAAAACAATCCGGCATGGTAACGGAAGCCGGGCTCGGGGCTCTAGTGAACTCTGTGTCAGGATGGATCCGCCCGGCCGCTGTGGGTACAGTGGCAAGAAACACAGAGGCCCAACCGATGTGCCTGATCGTATTTGCCTGGCGGCCGGGGCATGCCCTGCCGCTGATCGTGGCGGCCAACCGCGACGAGTTCCATGCCCGCCCTACCCAGGCCCTGGCGGCCTGGGAGGATGCGCCCGGGGTGTATGCCGGGCGCGACCTGGAGGCCGGTGGTACCTGGCTGGGCGTGGGCCCGCAGGGGCGCTTTGCAGCGCTGACCAATATCCGTGACCCAGGGCAGCCGCTGGGGCCGCGCTCGCGGGGCGAGCTGGTGGCGGCGTACTTGCAGGGTGAGCTGGGGGTCGAGGCTTACCTGGACCAGGTGGCCAGCCGCAGCGGGCAGTATTCGGGATTCAACCTGTTGGTGGGTGACGGGCGGCAACTGGGTTATCTGCATGCCCGGGACGGGGCGCCACGCTTGCTGGAGCCCGGTGTGTACGGGCTGTCCAATGCCGGGCTGGATACGCCGTGGCCGAAGTTGTTGAAAGCGCGAAGCGGGCTTGAGAGGTTGCTGGAAACGCCCGAGCCGACGCGATTGCTGGCGTTGCTGGCTGATGGCGAGCCTGCGGCGGATGGGGATCTACCGGAGACCGGCGTGGGGATGGCGACCGAGAAGTTGCTGTCGAGTGTGTTTATTGCCAGCCAGAATTATGGGACCCGGGCCAGTACCGTGCTGATTGTTGATGATCAGGGTAGAAGACGGCTTATTGAGCGTAGTTTTGGGCCGTTTGGTGGGCATTTGGGGGAAGTTGAGTTGCAGGTCTGATCATTTGATGTTGCCTGTTCTGGCCTCTTCGCGGGCTTGCCCGCTCCCACAGGTACAGCGCAGCCTTCAGACGCGGCGCGATACCTGTGGGAGCGGGCAAGCCCGCGAAGAGGCCGGTACAGGCCAACGCTGAATCACAGGGTCTTATTGGCCCCAGGCCCTATCATCCGCGCCAGCCCAAGGTTCTTCAGGGCCAGTTGCAGCGAGCTGTGGATAACCTGCGGGTTGTCATGGCTCAAGGCGTCGACCAACAGCTCCTTGGCCTTGCTCATGTTCACCTGGCGCAGCATCCACTTCACTTTTGGCAGGTTGGTGGCGTTCATCGACAGGCTGTCGAAGCCCATCGCCATCAGCAGGATCGCCGCCGCCGGGTCGCCCGCCATCTCGCCACAGATGCTCACCGGTTTGCCTTCCCCATGGGCATCACGCACCACTGTGTTCAGCGCTTGCAGCACCGCCGGGTGCAGGTAGTCGTACAGGTCGGCGACCCGTGGGTTGTTGCGGTCCACCGCCAGCAGGTACTGGGTCAGGTCGTTGGACCCCACCGACAGGAAGTCCACCTGGCGCGCCAGCTCCTTGGTCTGGTACACCGCTGCCGGGATCTCCACCATCACCCCCACCGGCGGCATCGGCACATCGGTGCCTTCGTCACGCACCTCGCCCCAGGCACGGTGGATCAGGTGCAGCGCCTCTTCCAGCTCGTGGATGCCGGAGATCATCGGCAGCAGGATGCGCAGGTTGTTCAGGCCCTCGCTGGCCTTGAGCATGGCGCGGGTCTGCACCAGGAAGATTTCCGGGTGGTCGAGGGTGACGCGGATGCCGCGCCAGCCGAGAAACGGGTTTTCTTCCTTGATCGGGAAGTACGACAGCGCCTTGTCACCGCCGATGTCGAGGGTGCGCATGGTAACCGGCAGCGGGTGGAAGGCCGCCAGCTGCTCGCGGTAGATTGCCAGCTGCTCTTTTTCGCTGGGGAAGCGCTGGTTGATCATGAACGGCACTTCGGTGCGATACAGGCCAACCCCTTCGGCGCCACGCTGCTGGGCACGGGCGACGTCGGCCAGCAACCCGGTGTTGACCCACAGCGGCATGCGGTGGCCATCGGGGGTGACGCAGGGCAGTTCGCGCAGGGCATCCAGGCCTTTGGCCAGCTGGCGCTCTTCCTCGACCACTTCGCTGTACTGCTTGCGCAGCACTTCGCTGGGGTTGGTGAACACCTCGCCCTTGTAGCCGTCGACGATCATCTCGATGCCGTCGACCTTGGAGTACGGCAGGTCGACCAGGCCCATGACAGTGGGAATGCCCATGGCGCGGGCGAGGATGGCAACGTGGGAGTTGCCCGAGCCCAGTACCGAGACCAGGCCGACCAGCTTGCCTTCGGGCACTTCGCCGAGCATGGCCGGGGTCAGCTCTTCACTGACCAGGATGGTGTTGTCGGCGTACACCAGCGCCTGCGAGCGGGCTTCCTGCAGGTAGGCCAGCAGGCGCCGGCCCAGGTCCTTGACGTCGGATGCACGCTCACGCAGGTAGTCATCGTCCATCAGCTCGAAGCGGTTGACGTGCTCGCCCACCACCTGGCGCAGCGCGCCCTGGGCCCACTGGCCGGTCTTGATGACCTCGGTCACCTCACCGCCCAGGGCCGCGTCTTCAAGCATCATCAGGTACACATCGAACAGCGCGCGCTCTTCCGGGCGCAGCTGGGTAGCCAGCTTGGCCGACAACTTGCGCATGTCGTCACGCACGCCTTCGAGGGCGTTCTGGAACAGCTTGAGTTCGGCGTCGATGTCATCGACGGTCTTGTCCGGCACCACTTCCAGGTCGGCGGGTGGCAGCATGACCACGGCACGCCCGACAGCGGCACCCGGTGAACCCGGCACACCAACGAAGCGGGCCTCCTGAATGCCCTTACCCTGGCGCCCCAGGCCACGGATCGAACCGGTGGCTTCTGCGTGGGCGATAACCCCGGCAAGCTGGGCGCTCATGGTGACCAGGAAGGCTTCTTCGCCTTCGTCGAACTGGCGGCGCTCCTTCTGCTGGATGACCAATACCCCGACCACGCGGCGGTGGTGGATGATCGGTGCACCGAGGAAGGAGGCGAATTTTTCTTCACCGGTTTCGGCAAAGTAGCGGTAGCGCGGGTGGTCGGCGGCGTTTTCCAGGTTCAGCGGCTCTTCCCGGGTACCGACCAGGCCGACCAGGCCTTCGTTGGGGGCCATGCTGACCTTGCCGATGGAGCGCTTGTTCAGGCCTTCGGAAGCCATCAGCACGAAGCGGTTGGTTTCCGGGTCAAGCAGGTAGACGGAGCAGACCTGGCTGCCCATGGCCTCCTTGACGCGCAAGACAATGATCCCCAACGCCGACTTGAGATCTTTGGCGGAGTTTACTTCCTGGACGATCTTGCGCAGCGTATTGAGCATGGCTCGGGGTCGAACTCCGTCGTCAGTCGCGCGTCAGCAGGCGCGGTGCTAGCTCTTTCAGGGCGCGCCGGTACACCTCGCGCTTGAATGTCACAACCTGGCCCAGCGGGTACCAATAGCTTACCCAGCGCCAGCCGTCGAACTCCGGCTTGCCGGTCAGGTCCATCCGCACCCGCTGTTCGTTGCTGATCAGGCGCAGCAGGAACCACTTCTGCTTCTGGCCGATGCACAGCGGCTGGCTGTGGGTACGGACCAGGCGCTGGGGTAAACGATAACGCAACCAGCCGCGGGTGCAGGCAAGAATTTCCACATCATCGCGTTCAAGGCCAACTTCTTCGTTCAGCTCGCGGTACAGGGCATCTTCCGGCGTCTCGTCAGGGTTGATACCACCCTGGGGGAACTGCCAGGCATCCTGGTTGATCCGGCGAGCCCATAGCACCTGCCCGGCATCATTCGTGAGAATGATCCCGACATTGGGGCGAAAACCATCCGGGTCGATCACGGCAGCAACCTCGCAAACGCATGTCACCGCATTGTTCCACAAAGCTTGCGAGCGCAGCAACGCGCCGGCCAAGCTTATGTGCAGCCGCGTGAAAACTCCGTATTCTGCGGGCCACCCTGTAGCTGATGCGAGTGACTGCGATGCGCCTGGCTTTATTCGACCTGGACAATACCCTCCTCGGTGGCGACAGCGACCATGCCTGGGGTGACTACCTCTGCCAGCGCGGCATTCTCGACCCGGTTGCCTATAAACAGCGCAATGATGGCTTCTACCAGGACTACCTCAACGGCACCCTGGATTTGCAGGCCTACCTGGCCTTCTCCATGGAAATCCTTGCGGCTACCCCTGCGGCCCAACTCGATGAATGGCACCGCGACTTCATGCGCGACTGCATCGAGCCGATCATCCTGCCCAAGGCCCTGGCCTTGCTGCAGCAGCACCGCGAGGCGGGTGACCAGCTGGTGATCATTACCGCCACCAACCGCTTCGTCACTGCGCCGATTGCCAAGCGTTTGGGCGTGCGGGTGTTGCTGGCGACCGAGTGTGAGATGCGCGATGGCCGCTATACCGGGCGTAGTACCGATATACCGTGCTTCCGTGAAGGCAAGGTGACGCGGCTGGAGCGGTGGATGCTGGAGAACGGCTTTGACCTTGAGGACAGCTATTTCTACAGCGACTCGATGAATGATTTGCCGTTGTTGCAGCGGGTGACGCATGCGGTGGCAGTGGACCCCGACCCGAACCTGCGGGCTGAAGCCGAGAAGCGTGGGTGGCCGGTGGTTTCGCTCAGGGCTTGAGATTGCCGGGGCCGCTTTGCGGCCCATCGCGACACAAGGCCGCTCCTACAGGGGAATGTGTATCCCTGTAGGAGCGGCCTTGTGTCGCGATGGAGGGCGAAGCCCTCCCCCGGCCTCAGACTGGCTTGGCCCCCATCAGCCCGGCAATGGACAGGAAGCACACCCCGCTGAACACCGCCAGCACCAGGGTAAACCGCAACCCCACCACTTCAGCCTTGCGCAGCCGGTTCAGCCGCACCAGCAGCCACCACACGGCAAACGCGCCGAAGGTATAGATGACGCTGGACGCCAGCACCCAGGTCTGCCCCAGCGGCCAACCCACCAGATGCACCAGCCACCAGCCGGTGAACGGCATGCTCACCAGGCACAGGCCCATTACCAGCCAGACGAACAACAGCGGCCGGCGCAGCAGCTTGGCGTAGGCCTCGGCATCACCTTGCCGGCGGGCACGCACGGTCCAGATAACCAGGCCAAGGGCGCCCAATAGCAGCAGGGCGGTGGCGATGATGTGCAGGGTCTTGAGGGTGGTCAGGTGTTCCATGTCACTGTGTCCTTGAGCAGGCCATTTCGTGCTGGCTTCTTCGCGGGCTTGCCCGCTCCCACAGGGACATCACACGCCTGAGGCCTGCGCAGTACCTGTGGGAGCGGGCAAGCCCGCGAATAGGCCCTAAGGCCTAGCTTAGCCGCTCAGCCCAGGAACAGCTTGTAGGCCGGGTTTTCGGTTTCGTCCCAGTACGGGTAGCCAATCTTGGCCAACGCCGCCGGCACCAGGTGGCGCTCATCCTCCGGCACCTGCAACCCCGCCACCACGCGCCCGTCAGCCGCGCCATGGTTGCGGTAATGGAACATCGAGATGTTCCAGCGCCCGCCCAGCTTGTTAAGGAAGTTGAACAACGCCCCCGGCCGCTCGGGGAACTCGAAGCGCAGCACCATCTCGTCGCTGGCACCGGCCGAATGCCCGCCGACCATATGGCGAATATGCAGCTTGGCCAGTTCGTTGTCGGTCAAGTCGGTAACCGGGAAGCCCTGCTCGGTCAGGTGCTGCACCAGCGCCGCTCGCGGGTCGCTCTCCGGGTGCGTCTGCACCCCGACAAAGATGTGTGCCTCGTCAGAGGTGTGCTTGCGGTAGTTGAACTCGGTGATCTGGCGCTTGCCGATGGCCTCGCAGAAAGCTTTGAAGCTGCCCGGGCGCTCGGGGATGGTCACGGCAATGATCGCTTCGCGCTTTTCACCGAGCTCGGCACGCTCGGCCACATGGCGCAGGCGGTCGAAGTTGACGTTGGCACCGGAGTCGATGGCCACCAGGGTCTGCCCGGCCACGCCGTACAGCTCTACGTACTTCTTGATGCCCGCCACGCCCAACGCGCCGGCAGGTTCGGTGATCGAGCGGGTATCATCGTAGATATCCTTGATGGCCGCACAGATCTCGTCGGTACTGACGGTAACGACTTCATCCACATGATGACGGCAGATATCAAAGGTATGCTGGCCGATCTGGGCTACTGCTACGCCATCGGCGAACAACCCGACCTGCGGCAGCACCACGCGCTCACCCGCCGCCATTGCCGCCTGCAGGCAGTTGGAGTCGTCCGGCTCGACGCCGATCACCTTGATTTCCGGGCGCAGGTACTTCACGTAGGCGGCAATGCCGGCAATCAGGCCGCCACCGCCCACTGGCACGAAGATGGCATCCAGCTGGCCAGGATGCTGGCGCAGGATTTCCATCGCCACGGTGCCCTGCCCGGCGATGGTGTGCGGGTCGTCGTAGGGGTGAACGTAGACAAAGCCCTTTTCGTCCACCAGCTTCAGCGAATAGGCCAGCGCCTCGGGGAACGAGTCGCCATGCAACACTACCTTGCCACCGCGTGAGCGCACACCTTCGATCTTGATCTCAGGGGTGGTCTTGGGCATTACGATAGTGGCCTTTATGCCCATCTCACGCGCAGCCAGGGCCAGGCCCTGGGCGTGGTTGCCGGCCGAGGCGGTAACCACGCCGCGGGCCAGTTCTTCCGGGCTCAGCTGGGCCAGCTTGTTGTACGCCCCGCGGATCTTGAACGAGAACACCGGCTGCAGGTCTTCGCGCTTGAGCAAAATCTGGTTGCCCAGGCGCTTGCTCAGCTGCCCGGCGCTCTGCAACGGGGTTTCGACGGCAACGTCATAGACGCGCGAGGTGAGGATCTTCTTGACGTACTGTTCGAGCATCGGGAACGCATCACTGGGCCGCGGGACAAGGGCTGGGAGTCTACCCCAGCGCTACGTCGGGCGACCACAGCAAAGCCGCCCAAGCCGTTATACTAGGCAACTTTGAAAACCGCCCTGCCCCTTTTCGGAGCCCGCATGACCCAGGACCAACTCAAACAGGCCGTCGCCCAGGCCGCTGTCGACTTCATTCTGCCCAAGCTGGATGAAAAGAGCGTCGTCGGCGTCGGTACCGGTTCGACCGCCAACTTCTTCATCGACGCCCTGGCTCAGCATAAAACCGCCTTCGACGGCGCAGTCGCCAGCTCCGAAGCCACCGCCCAGCGTCTGAAAGGCCATGGCATCCCGGTCTACGAGCTGAACAGTGTCAGCGAGCTGGAGTTCTACGTGGACGGTGCCGACGAGAGCGACGCGCACCTGAACCTGATCAAGGGCGGCGGCGCAGCCCTGACCCGCGAGAAAATCGTCGCGGCCGTGGCCAAGACCTTCATCTGCATCGCCGACGGCAGCAAGCTGGTACCGGTGCTGGGCGCCTTCCCGCTGCCGGTCGAAGTGATCCCGATGGCCCGCAGCCACGTGGCCCGCCAGCTGGTGAAGCTGGGCGGTGATCCGGTTTACCGTGAGGGCGTGGTGACCGATAACGGCAACGTGATCCTCGATGTGCACAACCTGCAGATCACCAACCCGGTGGAGCTGGAAGCGCAGATCAACGCCATTGTTGGCGTGGTGACCAACGGCCTGTTCGCGGCGCGGCCGGCGGACCTGCTGCTGCTGGGTACTGCTGAAGGTGTGAAGAGCCTGAAGGCCGAGTAACCTTCTTCGCGGGCACGCCCGCTCCCACAGGGATATCAACAGGCCTGGAAGTCTGTGGAGATCCTTGTGGGAGCGGGTTTACCCGCGAATAGGCCCTTACAGGCAATCAATTTTCAGGCTGTTTGAACACATAGAACAGGTTCGGCTCACTGACCAGGTAAATGGTCCCTGCTTCATCCATCGCTATCCCCTCCGCCTGCGGCACCGTCGCCTGCAACCCCTGGAACCCCTTGCGCAACGACAAGGTACTCAGCGGCCTGCCCTCAACATCCAGCTCCAGTACCAAACGCGACTCGTCCGACAGCGCCAGCAAGTGCCCGCTGCGCTCATCGAACTGCAAGCTCGACAAATCCCGCACAAACAGCCGCGCATCACGCTTGCGGTCCTGCACCACATGCACGGCGTAAGGCTTTTCCGGGTTGTCATGCGGGAAGCCGTGCACCTCGTAGATCAGCATCGGGTCACGCTCCTTGGCCACGAACAGGCGCTTGCCCGCCGAATCATAGGCCAGGCCCTCAAAACCCTTGTTGCCGTTCAGGCCGATGCCCAGGCTAAGCTGCTCGGCGTCACCGGCGTCGAGGAACATGGTGTCGTCCTCCAGGCGCACGCGAATCAGCCGTTGCTGGCGCTCGTCGGTGATCACATAGCTGTTGGGCCCCACATACTCCACGGCTTCCGGGTCGCCGAAGCCGGTCAGCGGCACCCGGCGCAGGATGCGGCCGTCCAGCGACAGCTCGATCAGCTCGGAACGGGCATTGGTGACCGTGAACAGGGTCTTGCGGTCGGGGTCGTAGGTCAGCGCCGAGATGTCGTCATCCAGCCCTTCGACCGGCTTGGCCTCCACCACCACCCGGTAGCGGTCCAGGCCAATGCTCTGCTCGGCGGGCTGCCACCAGGTCTTGAGGTTGAACCAGCCACGCTCGAACAGGCGAAACTCCTGACCGGCCCAGCCAAGCAGGAACAGGCCGACAACGGCCATGACAAGAAACAGGCGAACAATACGGCGCATGAAGGCAGACTCGACACAGGGATGGCGAATCTAACCATTAACGGCTGAAGCAAAGCTTAATGCCAGCGTCAGGCAAATCTGATGATGCTGTCAGTTCTTCTTGAAGCGATAGAACAGCGCCGGCTCGCTGACCATGTAGAGGTTGCCCTTGTCGTCCATGGCCACGCCTTCAGCGCGCGGGATGGTGTCTTCAAGCCCGTTGAAGCCACCCAGCAAGGTCATGAAGCTGACTTGCTGGCCCTGTTCGTCCAGCTCCAGCAGCATGTTGGAGTCGGCCGAAAGCACCAGCAAGTGACCGGTACGCGGGTCGACACCCAGCGCCGAGAGGTTGCGCAGGTCGAGCTCGTCACTGGGCATCGCCTGTTTGTCACCCGTGAGCGGGCTGCGGCCGTCGGTGTTCCAGGTATACAGCTTGGGCGGGCGCTCCTCGCCGAGGATCAGGCGCTGGCGCAACGGGTCCCAGGCCACCGCCTCGAAGCCCTTGTTGTTCTTCACCGACGGGCCCAGGTCGTGACTCTGGAAGTCGTCGTGGTTCAACGAGGTGGTCTGCGCATCCACCTTGACAACGGTCAGGTCATGCAGCCGCTCGTCGGTGATGGCCAGGTAGCCGTCTTCCAGCACGGCGACGCCTTCCGGGTTGTTCCAGCCGTTGAGCGGGATCTTGCGCAGTACATCGCCCTCCAGGCTCAGCTCGACCAGGATCGGGTTCTTGCCCATGACTGCAAACAGGGTACGGGTACGCGGGTTGAAGGCCACGTCGGAGGCTTCGTCATCGTCCATGCCCGGCAGCGGCTTGGCATCGATGTCCACCTGGTAGTCCGGCAACCACACGCTTTCACTGCGCTCGGCGGTGCTCTCGAAGCTTTCTTTCACCCACAGCGCGCCGCGGTCATCCCAGTGCATGGCAACGGCCACGCCATAGCCGATCACCGCCGCCACGGCCAGGCCGAAGGGCCAGCGCAGGTAGAAGCGACGCTTGGGGGTTGCCGGGGCGCTGGAGGGTGATGGCATGCGAGGTTCCTGGGGAAATGGGCGTAGGTGCGCGCATTATCCGGATCAGGTGTGAAAAATCGGTAAACAGGTCTGGCCTTTTCGCGGGCACGCCCGCTCCCACAGGAACCGCGCAACACTCAAGGGCGGCGCTGTACCTGTGGGAGCGGGCGCGCCCGCGAAGAAGCCAACGCGGTCTTGAATCAGAGCACCCGGCTTTCGAAGCGGCTCACACCCGGCAGCTCGAGCACCAGCTCATCCCCCACATTGAACGGCCCCACACCCGCAGGAGTACCGGTCAGGATCACATCCCCCGCCTGCAGCGAAAAATGCGCCGCCATGTACTGGATCATCGGCACGATCGGGTTCAGCATCATCGCGCTGTTGCCGTCCTGGCGCACTTCGCCGTTGACGGTCAGGCGCACCGGGATGTCGGTGACGTCCTCGAAGCTGCCGGCCGAGACGAACGGCGGCAACACGCAGGCGCCGTCAAAGCTCTTGGCCAGCTCCCACGGCAGGCCCTTCTCTTTCAGCTTGGCCTGCACGTCGCGCAGGGTCAGGTCCAGCGCCGGGGCGTAGCCGGAAATGGCGTCCAGCACTTCTTCTTCGGTCGGATGGGTCGACAGCGGCTTGCCCAGCAGCACCGCAATTTCCGCCTCATAGTGCACCGAACCACGCTCGGCCGGGATCTTGAAGCCACCTTCGGCCGGCACCACGCAGCTGCCCGGCTTGATGAACAGCAGCGGCTCGGTGGGGATCGGGTTGTCCAGCTCCTTGGCATGCTCGGCATAGTTACGGCCGATGCACACCACCTTGCCCAGCGGGAAGTGAATGCGTGTGCCGTCTACGTACTGGTGCTGGTAACTCATGGCCGACTCCTCTGGATACTGCTTTTTATTCAGGAGCAAAGATCTTACCCGGATTCATGATGCCGTTAGGGTCGAACACGGCCTTTATTGCCTTCATGCAGGCGATTTCTTCGGGTGAGCGGCTGTAGCCCAGGTAGTCGCGCTTGGTCATGCCCACGCCGTGCTCGGCCGAGATCGAGCCGTTGTAGCGTTTGACGATGTCGAACACCCACTTGTTGACCTTGGTGCACGAGGCAAAGAAGTCATCCTTGCTCATGTGCTCCGGCTTGAGGATGTTCAGGTGCAGGTTGCCGTCGCCGATATGGCCGTACCACACCACTTCGTAATCCGGGTAATGCTTGGCAACGATGGCGTCGATATCACGCAGGAACGCCGGCACTTTCGACACAGTGACCGAAATGTCGTTCTTGTACGGTGTCCAGTGCGAGATGGTCTCCGACAGGTACTCGCGCAGCTTCCACAGGTTTTTCAGCTGGGTTTCGCTCTGGCTCATCACCCCGTCCAGCACCCAGCCCTGCTCGACGCAGTGCTCAAAGGTAGCCAGGGCTTCGTTGGCCACTTCCTCAGTGCTGGCCTCGAACTCCAGCAGCGCATAGAACGGGCAATCGGTCGCAAACGGTGCCGGCACATCGCCGCGCGCCAGGATCTTGGCCAGGCCCTTGTCGGAGAAGAACTCGAAGGCGGTCAGGTCCAGCTTGCCCTGGAAGGCATGCAGCACCGGCATGATCGAGTCGAAGTCCGGTGTGCCCAGCACCATGGCGGTGAGGTTGCGCGGTGCGCGGTCCAGGCGCATGGTCGCCTCGACCACGAAGCCCAGCGTGCCTTCGGCGCCGATGAACAGCTGGCGCAAGTCGTAGCCGGTGGCGTTCTTGATCAGGTCTTTGTTCAGTTCCAGCAATTCGCCCTTGCCGGTGACCACTTTCAGCCCGGCGACCCAGTTGCGGGTCATGCCGTAGCGAATCACCTTGATACCGCCGGCATTGGTACCGATATTGCCGCCAACCTGGCTGGAGCCGCTGGAGGCGAAGTCCACCGGGTAATAAAGGCCCTGCTCTTCGGCGTAGGCCTGCAACTGGCGGGTGATCACGCCTGGTTGGCAGACCACGGTGCGGTCGAAGGCGTTGAAGCCGAGAATCTGGTTCATGTAGTCGAAGGAAACCACAACCTCGCCATTGGCCGCCACGGCGCCGGCAGAAAGGCCGGTACGCCCGCCAGAGGGCACCAGCGCCACCTTGTGCGCATTGGCCCAACGCACAATCGCCTGCACCTGTTCTACTGTCTTGGGGAACACGATGGCGCTGGGCGCCGGCGGGTAATGCTTGGTCCAGTCCTTGCCATAGGCCTCAAGGGAAGCCGCGTCAGTCAGGACCTTGCCAGGGTCGACAAGGGTCATCAGTTCTTCAATTACAGCGGGGTGGGTCATCGCTGGAACTCTCGACTTATTCATAGTCACCCTGAGCACTCTTCACCTGTCGGGATAAGCTCAGATTGTGTCGCGTATGCTAGCATAGCCCTCCCGCTGTTCATGCTAAGGCTGCCCTCGCGCCTGGCATCACCCCTCGCCATTTTTTCTCCGGGATACAGGTTTACGCAGATGAGCAAGACTTCTCTCGACAAGAGCAAGATCCGGTTCCTTCTTCTTGAAGGTGTGCACCAGAACGCAGTCGATACCCTCAAGGCTGCCGGCTACACCAACATCGAATACCTCACTGGTTCGTTGCCGGAAGCCGAGCTGAAGGAAAAGATCGCCGATGCCCACTTCATCGGCATCCGTTCGCGCACCCAGCTCACCGAAGAGATCTTCGACTGCGCCAAGAAACTGGTCGCCGTTGGCTGCTTCTGCATCGGCACCAACCAGGTAGACCTGGAAGCGGCCCGCGAGCGCGGTATCGCCGTGTTCAACGCGCCGTACTCCAACACCCGTTCGGTGGCCGAACTGGTACTGGCCGAAGCCATCCTGCTGCTGCGCGGCATCCCTGAGAAAAACGCCTCCTGCCACCGTGGCGGCTGGATCAAGAGCGCGGCCAACTCGTTCGAAATCCGCGGCAAGAAGCTGGGCATCGTCGGCTACGGCTCGATCGGTACCCAACTGTCGGTCCTGGCCGAGAACCTGGGCATGCAGGTGTACTTCTACGACCCGCTGACCAAGCTGCCACTGGGCAACGCCGTGCAGGTCACCAGCCTGAACGAGCTGTTGGGCCTGGCCGACATCGTCTCGCTGCACGTGCCTGAGCTGCCATCCACCCAGTGGATGATCGGCGAGAAGGAAATCCGTGCAATGAAGAAGGGCGCGATCCTGATCAACGCCGCCCGTGGCACCGTGGTCGAGCTGGACCACCTGGCCGCCGCCATCAAGGACAAGCACCTGATCGGCGCCGCCATCGACGTGTTCCCGGTCGAGCCGCGTTCCAACGACGAAGAGTTCGAAAGCCCGCTGCGCGGCCTGGACAACGTGATCCTGACCCCGCACATCGGTGGTTCCACCGCCGAAGCCCAGGCCAACATCGGCCTGGAAGTGGCCGAGAAGCTGGTCAAGTACAGCGACAACGGTACCTCGGTGTCCTCGGTCAACTTCCCGGAAGTGGCCCTGCCAGCGCACCCAGGCAAGCACCGCCTGCTGCACATCCACGAAAACATCCCGGGCGTGCTCAGCGAGATCAACAAGGTGTTCGCCGAGAACGGCATCAACATCTCCGGTCAGTTCCTGCAGACCAACGAGAAAGTCGGCTACGTGGTAATCGACGTTGACGCCGAGTACTCCGATCTGGCCCAAGAGAAACTGCAACAGGTCAAGGGCACCATCCGCTCCCGCGTACTGTTCTAAGTTCGCTGGCAGCATGAAAAAGGGAGGCCCTGGTGGCCTCCCTTTTTTTTGCCGATGAAATCGACGTCGCCAGCTTCGCGGGCTTGCCCGCTCCCACAGGATCAGCGCAAACCCGAGGCTCACGGGATCCCTGTGGGAGCGGGCGAGCCCGCGAAGAATCCAGCGCTTACTTCACGTCGACAGTAATCTTCTGCGACTCGACGCTTGGCTTGAACGGCACATGATACTGGTCACCCAGCACCAGCTGCAGGGTGTGCTTGCCCGGGGTCAGGGTAATGCTGGTTTCGGTCTGTGCTTTACCGAAGTGCAGCACTTGCGGCCCGGCTGGCAGCGCGGTGCCGGCCTCTGGCATCAGGCTGGTCGGCAGCGGCATGTCGGCAACCGGCTCTTTGTCCACATCCACCAGCAGGTGGTGGTGCCCGGTATGCGGGGTCTGGTCACCGGCAGGCTTGAGGCCCATACCCTCGATGCCGAACTTGACGGTGAAGGTCTTGTCGACTGTTGCACCATCGGTGGGGGAAACGATGAAGACCTTGGCCTCCTTGGGCGGCTCCTGGCTCTTCAGGGCGTCCGCAGCAACGGCGAAAACCGACGCTCCCATCAGCAGACCGGCAACGGCAGCACGCGAAAATAGGCTGTTCATTCACTTCTCCTGTGATTCACTTATTGACCGCAGCCTGTCATCCGGCGGCGGCGGTAGTTCACCTTAGTTGAATTATTCGCCAAGGTGTTCCCATTGTCTGACAGAAATATTTCGGTCAGGGTTAAACAATGCCGAGGCTTCAAGGTCATAGGCTGCGCTCGATCACGGCGAGGAAGAAAGCCGTGGCGAAAGTTATTCATCTGCTAAACGAAAAGGGGCATTCATGCGTTCGACCATAGGGGTACTGCTGGCAGTACTGATCAGTCCATTGGCCCAGGCGGAGCTGATAGACGAAATCGCCGACCGGGGCGAACTGCGCATTGCCGTACAGGCTGACAATTCGCCGTACGCGTTCAAGCAAGACGATCACCTGACGGGTTTCGATATTGAATTTGGCCAGGACCTGGCCAGGGAACTGGACTTGCGCGCCGAGTTCGTCGAAAGCCCTGCTGCTGAGGTATTGAGCGGTGTCGAGAGTGGTAAGTACGACATTGCGCTCACACCGCCAAGTGAATCGCTCAAAGGGGATGGCCCGCTTGATGTGAGCCTGCCGATTGGCGAGAAGAAGCTGGTGATCCCGTTCCAGAAGGACAACCCGGCATTCGAGAGTGCGGTGAACAATGCGCTGCAGCGCCTGAAAGACAGTGGGCGCACGGCTGAGCTTGAGCAGAAGTGGTTCAAGGGTGTGCAGGAGACTGCGGCCGGGCAGTAAGTTATCCAGTGCCTGTCCCGGCCTCTTCGCGGGCACGCCCGCTCCCACAGGATCACCACATGACTCGAGATCTGTGCAGTACCTGTGGGAGCGGGCGCGCCCGCGAAAGGGCCGGGACAGGCTTAAACTGAAAGCCCAGCCAGCGCCCGTTGCGCCTGTTCCAGCTCCAGCTCACTGAACACCAGCACCCCCGCCCGCCGCAGCAACGCCGTGGTCACCCCTTCCCCCGCCACCTTCACGCCACTGAACGTGCCGTCATAGGTCAACCGGTTGCCACACGAAGGGCTACCCGACTTCAGCACCGCCACGCCAATGCCATGCCGCCGCACCAACTCCAGCGCCAGCTGCGCCCCGGCCACAAACTCGGCACTCACATCTTCGCCCGTCACGGTGATCACCTGCGCCCCACCATCAAGCACCTCGCCGCCCTGCCCGCCCGGGATCTCCGCAGGCGGGCGCGGCGTCGGCAAGCCACCGGCTACCTCCGGGCACAACGGCACCACGCGCCCTTCGGCCTGCCACTGCTGCAACAGGTCGGGATGGCCACTGGCGCGGCCGTCATAACGCACCGGCTGCCCCAGCAGGCAGGCGCTGACCAGCACCTTGGGCAGGTTAGAACGGGTCATTGCCACGGCGCCGGAACCAGCCGGTCAACGACAGCCGCTCACGCCCGGCCGGCAGCACCTCGTGGGGCACTTCACCCGACAGGAACACCACCAGGCAACCCGCCACCGGGTCGACGTCGTGCTCTACGCCCTCTGCGAGGAACATGCGCAACTGGCCGCCGTCTTCTGGCTGCCAGCCTTCATTCAGGTACAGCACGGCCGACACCATGCGCCGGTCATCGTCGCGAAAGCGGTCCAGGTGCCGGCGATAGAATGCCCCCGGTGGATACAGGGCAAAATGGCTTTCGAAGTCTTCCAGGCCCAGGAACAGGCCCTGGTTGATGGCCAGGCGCAACTGGTCCATGGCCGCCAGGTACTGGTCGCAGGCCTCTGCCTGCCCCGGGTCGATCCACTGGATCTGATCGCCGCGGATGGCCTCGCGCACCTCCTGGGCAACCCCGCGCCCAACCCCTGCGGGGTTGAGTTCGCCTTCGGCATCACGGCGCCGGCATTCGGCTGCCAGCGCGCGCACCAGGTCGGCAGGCAAAAACAGCGCCTGCTGGGACCAGCCATGGGTGGCCAGATCGTCGACGACGGCCGCAAGCATCGGGTGTTCAGGGGAGTTGTGCATGGCGCGCATCATATCCATTAGCCATGCCGGCGCACAGCGCCACTTGGCCGAGAAACTCGCGGATATCTCGACAAACCGGCGCCGGGCCAAGGACAATAGCCACCTGCCGACAGGAGTCCTGAATGCGCCGTCTGTTTTCCCTGATTCTGCTGATGATCTGCACCATGCCTGTCTGGGCAGACAACCTGGATCAACTGTACAAGGCCGCCGGCTGGCCCGACCAGCGCGCCCACTTCAACGATGCCCTCACCGCTGCCCAGGCGCGCTACCGCAACAGTTTGCCACCCGCCGTGTACCAGGCGCTGGTCAACAACAGCAACCAGCGCTTCCAGGCCCAGGCGGTGGACCGTCGTGCCCAGGCGCAGCTGCGCGCTACCTTGGCCAATCCGGCACCGGCCCTGGCGTTCTTCCAGTCGCCGCTGGGGCGCAAGGTAGTGGCAGCCGAGCTGAAGGCCACACGCAAGGACGAACTGGCCAAGAATGCCAAAGGCCTGCCGAAGATCCAGGCCAGCGACGACCGCCTGCTGGTCATCGGTCACCTGGCACAAGCCCTGCCAGCGCGTGAAGCCGGCGCCGAAGTCAGCCTGGCCATCGCCGGCGTGGCCGCCGACAGCCTCAGTTCGATGATCCCCGGCCTGTTTGGCGGCGGCCAGGCCCAGGGCCTGCTCGACGGCCAGCGCCAGCGCCTGATGAACCAGATCGGCGAAGACCTCAACAACACCCTGCTGTACGTTTACCGCGACCTGTCCGACGCCGAGCTGGAAGAGTTCGCCACCTTTGCCGAGTCACCCGACGGCAAGGCGTACTACCAGGCTGCCCTGGCCGCCGTGCGCGCCGGCCTGGCGGTTGGCCAGAACAGCAACGACCTGAAGTGATCAACCCAGGCGCTGGTCGATGAAGTCGAAGTAGCGCTGGCGAATGCCCGGCAGCTCGTTGGCCAGGTGGTGGCGGGCCTCGGGCAGCATCAATATCTGCGGCTCGGCAAACTTGGCCTTGAGCACTTCAAGGTTGTAGGGCCAGTCCACCGTGCCATCGGCCTCCCCCTGCACAATCAACGGCCGCCGCGAGCTGCGCGGCGCGGCCTCGATGCGTTTGACCCAGGCGATCAGTGCGCCCACCCAGGCGGTCGGCAGGCGCCGCGGTTGCAGCGGGTCGGCCTGCAGGAATGCCAGGAAGCCCGGGTCGTTGGTGTTTTCGCTGAAGCGCCGTTCGATACCGTTCACGAAGTGACGCAGCACGCGGTAGCTCAGTTTCGACCAGCGCCAGGAGCAAGGCCTCACCAGCGGTGCCAGCAGGATGACCTGCCCGTCGATCGGGCTGCGCACACCTTGGTGCAACAGGTGATCCACCGCAATGGCACCGCCAGTGCTCTGCCCGCACAGGTGCCAAGGGCGCGGCAGTTGCAGCGTAAGCGCCTGTTCGAACAGCGCCTCCAGCACCTGTTGATACACCGCGAAATCACTGATGCTGGCCCGTTCGCCACTGGACAGGCCGTGGCCGGGCAGGTCACAGCTGATCACCGCGAAACCCTGCTTGAGCGCCCAGTCGATCACATGCCGATACAGGCCCATGTGGTCGTAATAGCCGTGCAGCAGAAACAGCGTCGCGCCTGGCTGTTCGGGTAACCAGGCCTGCCCGACCAGGTCGAACCCCGCCGCCTGGAAACTGCCCAGCCAACTTTGTGCAGGCAAGTTCAGGCCGTAGAAGCGCTGGTAGTCCTGCGCTTCGGCCGTTAACGGCTGGCGAGCGGTAAATAGCGCCAGGCGGCTGCGCAGGTGGTCGGGGTGAAAAGCAGCGGGCATCGAGCACATCCACATTGATGCAATGTATTGATCTGGAATCTTCAGCTCTGGCCGGCGTCATGGCAAGCTTGGGCTATGTGTCACCTGTACTGGCCCTATCGCCGGCAAGCCAGCTCCCACAGGTTATCCTCCAGCCTGAGGTCAGCGGATAACCTGTGGGAGCTGGCTTGCCGGCGATAGGGCCAGTGAACCCACCACAAGATATCCGCGGACATCCATGCAGACGCGACTCGTCAAACCAATCTTGATTGCCCTTGCCCTGCTGCTCTGCACCGCTCTGCTCTGGCAGGCCTACACCACCTTCCAGGCCCGCTACCTGCGCCCGTTCGACAACCAGACCACTCTGTTCGACGGTAGCCAGTTGCAACTACCCGCCGAACTGGCCGGCCCTGGCCCAATCCGCGTGGTGCACTTCTGGGACCCGTCCTGCCCCTGCAACGTCGGCAACCAGCAGCACCTGGGCGACCTGATCAGCCAGTTCGCCGACCAGGGCGTAAGCTTCCATGTGCTGCAAAAACCCGGCAGCCACGGCCAACTGCCCGCCAACCTCACCACCCTCAAGCCCCTCGCCAGCCTGCCCGGCAGCGAACACTTGCCCGCTTCCCCGGCCGTAGCCATCTGGGACAAACAGGGCCACCTCGCCTACTTCGGCCCCTACAGCGAAGGTGCGGTGTGCAACGCCAGCAACAGTTTCGTGGAGCCGATCATCAAAGCCTTGCTCGAAGGGCGGCCGGTGCAGGCAAGCAACACCTTAGCGATAGGGTGCTACTGCCCCTGGTAGACAGTGGGTACCCCATAGATATCTACAGCATCGAACCACGGGAGGATTTCCGTAACGACATACAGATCAACGGAGAAACTGTATGTCACAGCAAGGCTTCACCGAGCTTCCCAACAGCCATGTTTACGGCAACCGGCCGATTTTCGTCCCTGGCGTTTTCTGGGGCCACAACCGCATACCGGTACCGCATCAGCTGGTATCCAGCTTCCGCCCAGGCAGCCTGGTCATCGACCTGATTCCACAGATCGAAAACGACAAGCGCCAGGTCAAGGAAGCCCATGAGCGGCGCCAGGCCGAACTTGGCCAGGACATTGAGCAAGCCATAGCCACTCAGGCCGGCTCACTGGCAGGGCTGAGCGAAGTCCAGGCAATCGAGCGAAAAATCGCGGCTATCAGCCAGCTTCAGGCGCAGCTTGGGCCGCGCCTGCAGGCTGCCCGTCAACAGGCCCACAGCTTCTACGGCAATGACCCGGAGCATCGTACCTTTCACGACTTCCTGGCAGTCACCCGCAACCCCAACGGGCCAGCAGACCCGCGCACCGCGTGGCTCGCATCCTACCAGGCCGCGTTCGAAGCCAAGTTGCTTGAGCAGCAAAGCAGCGAGTTGATCCAGCGCCAGCACCAACTTCGCAGCGCGTTGTCCGCAGCCAGGTTCAAGGAAAGTAACAACCGCAAGATCGATCAAACGCTGAATCTAGCCGAGCAAGCACTGGTACGCATTCTTGCTACCAGCCATGAGTTCCAGACAGCACGCAGTGCGCTGCAGAACTTGCTCACTGCCTTCGCTCGCCACCAGCACGAGGACATCGCCGAGGAAGCGGCACTGGAGCACAGCCGCGAACTGGAGCGAGAGACCTCGGACATGCTCAAGGCGAAGGCTCGCCTGACACGGGCGCACGCCACCTGGGGCAGGCTTCATGGCCTGTTGAGTTCCGAAGCCCGCGCGATCGATTTCGCCTTGCGGGTGACGGCCGTGGGCGCTTCCGCAGACCGACGGGCCGAGTTGCTTGCCCTGCAAGCTGAGGTGCAAGCCCAGGCGGCCGAGCATGCAAGCAGGGCGCCTGCCGAAGGGCCGGGCGTAAAGCAGCTGCGAGATCAGGCGGACACTGCCCTGCATGCCGCCTTCGACGAGCAGGCATTACTCGCAGCACTCTCGGGCCAAACACCAAGCAATACCCCGATCACCTTCAACGCCTGGACTGCCAGCACCAGCCATCCATTGATAATGAGCGCCTCGCGCGGTGGCACAGCGCAGTTCGAACCGATCTGGGAGAGCCTGGCCGAGACGCTCGCCAAGGCCGGGCAGCGCCTGCTAGCGGGCGCTCTGCTAAGAGCTGTCAGGTATGTATCACTGATGCTTTACGCCACGCGCCTGGGCGATGGCGAGCGCATGGGTGTCACCGTTCCGCTGGCTATGATGTCGCCCGATGCGGACCTGACTCACGAGGCAAACCGTAGGGTTGGCCAGGCCCTTGAGCTGCCGCTGCGGATGAATGCCATCCCGCAAGGCAACCAGACCGAGCTGTACCTGGCAGCCACTGATGGCAGCGGCCTGCTGCGTGACGTACGTGTGCGCCAGGCTCAGTGGGATATCACCCACGGCGCCTATCGTTTTACCGCTGAAGGCCCGGGTGGTGCGACGCTGCTTTGGCACCCCGCAACGCCCCCCCTCGACCTTGGGCCAGTATGACGACGAGAGGGGCACCTACATACCGGGCGCAACCATCGTAGAAGACCTGCAAAAATACCTGCCGGGCAACATCATCGTTCCTCCTGAACCGGATATCCGCACCTTCCCCGCGCTGCCCGACCTGCACATTGATGACTATGTCATCGTCTTCCCGGCAGACTCGGGACTGGCGCCGATCTATGTGATGCTGCGCAACCCGCGGAACTTGCCAGGGGTTGCCACTGGCAACGGCATTAGCACACCAGACAGGGTGCTGGATGCAGCCACCACTGCAGCGGGGGCGCCGATTCCTACGAGGATTGCGGACCAGTTGAGGGGGCGGCGCTTTAGTAGGTTCGATAGGCTAAAGGAAGCAATCTGGATAGAGATTGCTGCAGATGAAACCTTTAGTAAGCACATCGTACCCGCAATGCTAGACGACATGAAAAAAGGCCTCGCTCCATTCGCCAATCGTGAACAGCGAGTAGGAAAGCGAGTCAAACTGGAGATCCATCACAAGCATGAAATCTCGAAAGGTGGTGCCGTATATGATGTCGACAACTTGGTCCTCATGACACCCAAAGTCCACATAAACCATCATAGAGGGAACAATCAATGACGATGAAGCAGAGTTTGTCAGACTATACAGAGCCTGAGTTTCTCGCGTTGGTGTCTGACTTGTATGAAGACCGAACTGGCCTCAATGGTGCCGATCTGGAAAAGCACCGGATTGAAACAGTCCTCCTCTTCGAGAAGTTGACCGAGCACCCAGATGGGTCCGACGTGATTTATTACCCTCCAGAAGGAGCGGATGTCAGCCCCCAGGGCGTCGTCAACCGCGTCAAAGCCTGGCGCGCCGCCAACGGCAAACCCGGTTTCAAACCCGCCTGACCCAAAGCCCTGCAGCCAGTACCGCAGGGCTTTTTACTTCATATGCGCACCCGCGCCGGGTTACCCACCACTGTCGCACCCGCCGGCACGTCGCGGGTCACCACACTCCCGGCCCCCACCACGGCGTTGTCGCCAATGCTCACCCCCGGCAGGATGATCGCCGCACCGCCTATCCACACGTTGTTGCCGATGGTCACCGGCCGCCCGCTCTCCAGCCCGCTGCGCCGCAGGTCAGGGTCAAGCGGATGGTCGGCGGTGTAGATCTGCACATTCGGGCCGATCTGGCAGTCGTCACCGATACGCACCGGCATCACGTCGAGGATCACACAGTTGAAGTTCATGAAGGTATTGCGGCCAACGCTGATGTTGTAGCCGTAGTCACAATAAAACGGCGGGCGAATCACCGTGCCTTCGCCGGCCTGGTTGAAATGTTCAGCCAACAGCCCGTGACGCGCCGCGTTGAGTAGTTCGACGCTACTGTTGTAACGGTGCATCCACTGTTTGTTGGCGACCTGCTCGGCCTGCAGCTCGGGGCAGCCAGCGTGGTAGAGCTGGCCGGTGAGCATTTTCTGTTTTTCGCTGAGGGACATGGAAACTCCTTCCGGGGGCTATGCTCTGTTCGCGAATCCGCTGATGATCGGACCACATTTTCTGCTTGAACGCACAAGGAGCTTGCATGAAGCGCAGCCTGACCCTGTTGGCCGTGGTGGTTGCCGTGGCCGCTGGCGCCGGTTACTGGTATGTGCAGGGCAAACTTCCACAGCGCGAGGGCGAGGTGGCTGTTGCCGGCCTGCTGGCGCCGGTCAGCGTGCGCTACGACGCCCGCGGCGTGCCGCACCTGCAAGCGCAGAACGAGCCAGACCTGTACCGCGCCCTGGGCTACGTGCATGCCCAGGACCGGCTGTTCCAGATGGAAATCATGCGCCGCCTGGCCCGCGGCGAGCTGGCTGAAGTGCTGGGTGAAAAGCTGCTGCCCACCGACACATTGTTCCGTAGCCTGCGCATACGCGAGCAGGCCGCGCTGATGGCCAAGCGGCAGGACCCGCAATCGCCGGCCTGGCAAGCCCTGCAAGCCTACCTCGACGGGGTCAACAATTGGCAGGCCAGCCACCCCAAGCCCATGGAATTCGACCTGCTCGGCATTACTCCGCGCCCGTTCACAGCCGAGGACACCCTGAGCATCGCCGGCTACCTGGCCTACAGTTTTGCCGCCGCGTTCCGCACAGAACCTGCGCTGACCTACATCCGCGACCAGCTTGGCCCCGATTACCTGAACATCTTCGACCTCGGCTGGCAGCCCGAGGGGGCGCTGGGAACGCCACTGGGCGCTGCCGACTGGCAAAGCCTGGAAGCCCTTGCCCGCCTCAGCCATGAAGCGCTGGGCGAAGCCGGCATCCCTCAGTTCGAAGGCAGCAATGCCTGGGCGGTGGCCGGCAGCCACACCCGCAGTGGCAAGCCATTGCTGGCTGGCGACCCACACATCAGTTTTGCAGTGCCTGCAGTGTGGTACGAGGCCGAGCTGTCGGCGCCCGGCTTCAACCTGTATGGCTACTTCCAGGCGCTCAACCCGTTCGCCCTGCTCGGCCATAACCACGACTTCGGCTGGAGCCTGACCATGTTCCAGAACGACGATGTAGATCTGGTTGCCGAACGCACCAACCCGGCCGATGCCAACCAGGTCATGGTCGATGGCAAATGGCAGGCGCTGGAGAAGACCGAACAGCAGATCGCGGTCAAAGGCGAAGCACCGGTCACCCTCAGCCTGCGCCGCTCCCCCCATGGCCCGATCGTCAATGACGTGCTGGGCGCCACGGCCGGGCCTACGCCCATCGCCATGTGGTGGGCGTTTCTGGAAACAGAAAACCCGATCCTCGAAGGCTTCTATCAGCTCAACCGCGCCGACACCTTAGGCAAGATGCGCGAAGCTGCGGCCAAGGTCCATGCGCCGGGGCTGAACTTTGTCTGGGCCAATGCCCGAGGCGATATCGGCTGGTGGGCCGCTGCGCAGCTACCCATCCGCCCTGATGGGGTCGACCCGGCGTTCATCCTCGACGGCGCCAGCGCGCAAGCCGACAAGCTCGGCTTCTACCCCTTCAGCGTCAACCCGCAGCAAGAGAACCCGGCGCGTGGCTATACCGTCTCGGCCAACTACCAGCCGCCGGCAGCGGTGCCGATACCGGGCTATTACAACCTGCCCGACCGGGGCCGCCAGCTCGACCGCCAGCTGGCCAACCCTGAGGTGAAATGGGATACCCAGAACAGCCAGGCCTTGCAACTGGACACTGCCAGTGATTACGGCCCGCGCACCCTAGCACCGCTGCTGGCAACCCTGCGCTCGGTGGCCGAAGGTGACGAAGAGAAGGAACTGGTAGAGCAGCTGGCTGCCTGGCGCGGCGACTACCCGCTGGACTCGACCAGCGCCACGCTGTTCAACCAGTTTCTCTACGAACTGGCGTTCGCAGCCCTGCACGACGAACTGGGCGACACCTGGTTCCCGGTGCTGATCAGCACCCGCGCCATCGACGCCGCCCTGCCGCGGCTGGCGGCGGATGCCGATTCGCCCTGGTGGAACACCCGGGGTGGCAACCAGCGCACTGGCCGAACGGAGGTGGTGCGCACGGCGTGGCAGAGCAGCCTGAAACACCTGCGCGATACCCTGGGCAGCGACCCGGCCAGCTGGCAGTGGGGCAAGGCCCATACCCTGACCCACAACCATCCGCTGGGGGTGAAAAAGCCACTGAACCTGCTGTTCAACGTTGGGCCGTTTGCTGCGCCGGGTACTCATGAGGTACCGAACAACCTTTCGGCGAAGATCGGCCCGGCACCCTGGCCGGTGACCTACGGGCCGTCGACGCGGCGGCTGATCGACTTTGCCGATGCCGGGCAGGCGCTGACCAGCAACCCGGTTGGGCAGAGTGGCGTGCCGTTTGACCGCCATTACGCGGACCAGGCCGAAGGGTATGTGCAGGGGCAGTATCAAAAGGCACAGATGGGGGTGATACCGGCGCAGAGTACCTTGCGATTGGTGCCTGGCGGGTGACCGAGGGGGCTACTGCGCAGCCCCCGGCAATTTCGAATACCCTACACCCCTCCCAGCCGAGACCCCATCCCATGCAAAGAAACTTCATCGAAATCGACGGCGCACGCATGAGCTACATCGACCAGGGCAAGGGCTTCCCGGTCCTGCTCGGCCACAGCTACCTGTGGTCTGCCGAGATGTGGCAGCCGCAGATCGACGCCCTGTCACAACACTTCCGCGTCATCGTGCCGGAACTGTGGGGCCACGGCGGCTCCGATGCCCCGCCCGCCACCACCACCGACATGAGCGCCCTGGCGCGCCAGCACCTGGCACTGCTGGACGCACTGGACATTGGTCAATGTCATCTGGTCGGCCTGTCGGTCGGCGGCATGTGGGGCGCACAGCTGGCCCTGGAAAACCCGGGGCGAATTGACCGCCTGGTACTGATGGACACCTACCTCGGCGCAGAGCCCGAGGCGACCCGGCTCAAGTACTTCAGCCTGCTCGACACGGCCAGCGCAGCGGGACTGTTCCCGGAGCCGTTGCTGGATATCGTCGTACCGATCTTCTTCCATGCTGGCGGGCAGACGGTGCCAGAGGTCCGTGACGGCTTCCGGGCAGCACTGAAGGCAAGCAGTGCCGAGGTGATCCGGGACAGTCTCGATCCGATGGGGCGGGTGATTTTTGGCAGGCCCGACTTGCTGTCGCGGCTGGGTGAGCTGGCCAGTGAGCGGACCATCGTGATCTGTGGCGATCAGGACATTCCCCGGCCGCCGGAAGAGTCGAATGAAATGGCGCGGATCATTGGCTGCCTGGCGGCGCAGATCCCGTTTGCGGGGCATATCTCCAGCCTGGAGAACCCGCGAGTGGTGAATGAGTTTCTGTTGAACTGGTTACCGCGTAACGCTTGAAATTGCCGGGGCTGCTTTGCAGCCCATCGCCGGCAAGCCCCACATTGATCGGCGTATGCAGGACCTTGTGGGAGCGGGCGTGCCCGCGAAACAGGCGCCGCGGTGGATGGCACCGGCTCTGCCGGTGTTCGCGGGCACGCCCGCTCCCACAGGAGCCTGCGGCCAGATACAAAAACGCCGACACATATGCGTCGGCGTTTTTTCATCACTGCAAGCGCATCAGAACGCCGGCAGCACCGCACCCTGGTACTTCTTGGCAATGAATTCCTTCACTTCAGGGCTGGTCAGGGCCTTGGCCAGCTTCTGGATGGCTTCGCTGTCCTTGTTGTCCGGGCGGGCAACCAGGAAGTTCACGTACGGCGAGTCGGCACCTTCGATCACCAGCGCGTCCTTGGCCGGGTTCAGGCCGGCTTCCAGGGCGTAGTTGGTGTTGATCATGTCCAGGTCGACCTGGTCCAGCACACGCGGCAGCATGGCCGACTCAAGCTCGCGGAACTTCAGCTTCTTCGGGTTCTCGGCAATGTCCTTGGGCGTGGCCAGGGCGTTTTTCGGGTCTTTCAGGGTGATCAGGCCAGCTTTCTGCAGCAGGATCAGGGCGCGGCCGCTGTTGCTGCCTTCGTTAGGGATGGCAACGGTGGCGCCTTCCTTCAGCTCGGACAGGTTCTTGATCTTCTTCGAGTAACCACCGAACGGCTCGACGTGCACACCAATCACGGTTTCCAGGTGGGTGCCCTTGCCTTCGTTGAAGCTCTTCAGGTACGGCAGGGTCTGGAAGTAGTTGGCGTCCAGGCGCTTCTGGTCAACCTGCACGTTCGGCTGCACGTAGTCGGTGAAGACCTTGATCTGCAGGTCCACGCCTTCTTTGGCCAGGGTCGGCTTGATCAGCTCGAGGATTTCGGCGTGCGGTACCGGGGTAGCGGCAACCACCAGTTTCTCGGCGGCGGCGGCCAGGCCGGAGAACGACAGGGCAGCGGCCAGGGCAGTGGTCAGCAGGGTCTTCTTCATGGTGGTCCTTGTTCTGGATCTGGGCCATCGACGATGGCGAATCAGTTGCCCAACCGGTTCACCAGCGGGCGTGAGGCGGACAATACCTACAATTTTTATTCCGTAACAATATCTTTTACTTAGTTGCTTATTCCAAAAACAAATTGCCATCAGTCATTTTGCTTATGAGCAATGTCTAGCGCGCGGTGTTGAGCAGGTCGAGGTCCTCTGGCTGGATCTCTTCGCCGTCATTCACCAGCAAGGCAAAGTGGATGACGTTCTCCAGTTCCCGGGTATTACCAGGCCAGAAATGCGCTTCCAGTACCTTCTGCGCCGCCTCGCTCACCAGCGGCACTGGCCGCTGCAGCCGGACGCTGTAGATGCCCACGAAGTACTCGGCCAGCGGCAGAATGTCGCCCGGCCGCTCGCGCAGCGGCGGCAGTTCCAGCGCACCCTCACGCAGGTACTGGTACAGGCGTTCGTTGAAGCGCCCCGCTTGTACCACCCGCGCCAGGTCGATGCTGGTCGCGGCCACCAGCCGCACATCCACCGGCTGTGGCTGCTGCGCGCCCACCCGGGTCACCTCGCGGTTTTCCAGGGCCGCCAGCAGCTTGCCCTGGATGGCCTGCGGCAAGTCGGCAATCTCGTCCAGGTACAGCGTGCCGCCGTTGGCCGAACCGAACCAGCCGGCGCGGCTGCTGGCCGTACCGCCATGGCTGCCGGCGCTGTAGCCGAACAGTTCGGCATCGGCGTAGGTGGGGCTGATGGCCGCGCAGTTGACCGACACGAACAACCCGCCACGGTCGCTGGCACGGTGGATTTGCCGGGCCAGCAACTCCTTGCCGGTGCCGGTCTCGCCACGGATCAGCACAGGCAAGGGTTGCGGCGCCAGGCGCTCAAGGTCCTCACGCAATTGCTGCGAACGCGGGTCGATGAACACCAAGGCCTTGGCGCGGATGCTCAGCGGGCTCTTGTCCAGCTCGGGGAAGGTCAGCAGAGGCTGGCCAAACGGGTTTTGAAACGTCATGACGAACTCCCGCCCCAGGCCTGCTCAGGCCGGGCGTCAGGTAAACGGAAAACAGCAAGGGCTGTCAGGCGCGACGCAGTGCGCGCTGCTCAACCCGGCTCTGCAAGCGGTACAGGTAGGCGAAGCCTTGTTCCCAGCGCTCATGGCCGGACTTGACGTTGATGTGCCCGGCATTGCTCAGCAGCCCTGCCTCGGCGCCCCATGCCTGGGCCAGGTACAGCGCCCGTGGCACGTTCACGGCCGGGTCGTTGTCCGAGCTGACCACCTGGCTGGGGAACGGCAAGGCGTCGGTCGGGATCGGCGCGAAGTTGCGCAAGGCAGGCGCGCAGGTGGGCCGCTCGACATCCGCTGGCGCCACCAACAGCGCACCACGCACGCGTCGCAGCAAAGCCGGGCTGGCCTGCGCGGCCCAGTGGGCGACGGTGATGCAGCCCAGGCTGTGGGCAATCAGGATCACCGGCGAGCGCTCGGCGGCAATTGCCTGCTCCAGCGCCTGCACCCAGTCCTGCCGTTGCGGGGTCAGCCAGTCAGCCTGCTCGACCCTGGCACTGTTGGGCAGCGTGCGCTGCCAGTGACTTTGCCAATGGTTGTCTGGCGATCCTTGCCAGCCCGGCACAATCAGGTAGCGAATCGACTCATTGCGCATGGGGACGCCTCCAGTAAGTTTGCGTGCTTGGAGACCAGTATAGGGAGGGAGTTATATTCGTAAAGGAATAAGAAGCTATTTATTAATAACCAAAATCAACATCCTGAGCGCTACGCGGTCCCTGTGGGAGCGGGCAAGCCCGCGAAGCAGGCGACGCGGTGGATGGCACCGGCTCTGCCGGTGTTCGCGGGCGCGCCCGCTCCCACAGGTATCGCGCAGGCATAAAAAAAGGGCCAACCCCTGCCAAGAGATGTGGCCCACAAGCACTTGCCTGAAGAGGGTTGATGCGGCTCAGCGCGCGGTAATCACCGCCAGCTTGCTGATCCCCGCACGTTCGATTGCGGCCATGGCCCGCGCCACTTCGCCGTAGTTCACGCCATCGTCGGCCTGCAACTGCACGCGCACGTCTGCGTCCTTGTCCTTGGCGGCCTTGAGGCTGGTTTCCAGCAGATCGGGCTGGATCTGGTCCTTGTTGATGAACAGCTTGCCTTCACCGTCGATACTGACCACCAGTGGGTCCTTCTGCTCCACCGGGGCCACGGCCTCGGTCTTGGGCAGGTTGATGGGGATGGCGTTGGTCAGCAGCGGCGCGGTGACGATGAACACCACCAGCAGCACCAACATGACATCCACCAACGGCGTGACGTTGATTTCACTGAGGACTTCGTCGCTGTCCTGGGTCGAAAAGGCCATGTCAGGACGCCTCCTTCACCGGCTGGGTGAAACCGGCCTGGGCCTTTTGCACGGCCGGGTGCACCAGCACGCGGAAGGCACTCTTCTGCGCCAGGCTGTAGAAGTCGTGGGCGAAGTCATCGAGGTCGGCAGCGGTCAGCTTGAGGCGGCGCAGGAAGTAGTTGTAGACCAGCACCGCCGGCACGGCGACGGCAATACCCACACCGGTTGCCACCAAGGCCGCACCGATTGGCCCGGCGACGGTTTCCAGGCTGGCAGAGCCGGCTGCGCTGATGCCCTTGAGCGCTTCCATGATGCCCCATACGGTGCCGAAAAGGCCGATGAAGGGCGAGGTGCTGCCGATACTGGCGACCACTGCCAGGCCGGTTTCCAGCGAGCGGCGTTCACGCACGATCTGCTGGCGCAGGGCGCGTTCCAGGCGGTCCTGGTGGTTGATGGCATGGCTCAGGTCGTTGGCCTGGGTGTCACCTACGGCAATCGCGGCGTACCCAGACTGGGCAACGCGGGCAGCCGGGCCGGGCAGTTCGTGGCTGAGCTCGGCGGCCGAGTCCAGGCTGGAGGCCGCCCAGAACTGCTGGTGGAAGCGCTTGTCCTGATTCTTCAGCCGCACAAACTGCGCGACCTTGACCAGGGCCAGGCCCCAGGTGACGACAGAGAAACCAACCAGCAGCCAGATGACTGCGCTTTCAACGGATTCGAGGGGGGATGCCAGCAGGCTCATGATGATGTCTTCCTGTGTTCTGCGAAAAAGTTAGCGAAGCTTGAAATCGATCGGCACGCTGACCCAGCCGGTCTGGGCCACGTCGCCCTGCTTGGCGGGCACGAAGCTCCAGCGCTTGACCGCGGCCAGCGCGGCGGCGTCGAGGGCATCACGGCCGCTGCTCTTCTGGACCTGGATCTGCCCTGGCTTGCCACTGGGCAGCACCTCTACGCGCAACAGCACGGTGCCCTCCCAACCACGGCGCTGGGCCATCTGCGGGTATTCCGGCGCCGGGTTCTTCAGGTACGCGGCGTTGGCCGATGCCGGGGTTATCGGGGCCGGCGCCGGTGGTGCTGGCGCAGGCGGCGCCGGGGCGGCCACCGGTGCTGGTGGCGGCGCTTCGACCGGCTTGGGCTGTGGCTTTGGCGCTTGCTTGACTACCGGCTTGGGCACGGGCTTCGGCTTGGGTTTGGGCTTGGCGGCCAGCTCATCGACTACCGGCGGTGGTGGCGGTGGCTCGACTACCGGCGGCGCGGGCGCTGGTGGCGGCGGCTCGACCACAGGCGGGGCAGGCGCGGCGAACTCGATGGTCATGGGCGGCACCTGTGGCGGTACTACCGGCAGCGCGGGTGTGGGTGCCTGGCTGACCCAGTACGCGGCAGCGCCATGCAGGGCCAGCACCAGCAGGCCCAACACCAGCTTGTCGCGGCGCTTGAGCCCGCTGACCGGCGTGCGTTGCAGGCGCAGCTGGCCCAGTGGCAGGCGAAGCGTGCGTCCAAGCTCGACCAGGTCACCCGGGGCCGGGCGCCATGGCTGGTCGTAGGCCCGAACGGCCGACTGGACATTACCCATTGATCAAACTCCTGGGGTCTCGATTCAGGTGTGTGGCTGAATCATCGGGGGCAGGGGCTTATCTCTTAAAGTAATGTTTAAAATTATGGTTAGAACTTTAGTGAATATTGTTTTTGCTGGGTCATGCCAAGGCCGCGGATTTCGCGGGCTGTGGCTTGGGGGCCTTAAGGCGATGCATTGTGGGCATGCAAAATATTCGCGTAAGGCATGCAATTGCCGCGAGGGCTGCGCCCTCGATCGCCGGCAAGCCAGCTCCCACAGGTACTGCACATGGCCCGCAGTCGATGCAATCCATGTGGGAGCTGGCTTGCCGGCGATGGGCTGCAAAGCAGCCCCGGCAATTTCACAGGCATAAAAAAGCCCGGGACCAACCCCGGGCTTTTCGTCAGCAAAGGCGTCAGATATCCGCCACCTTCTGCCAGACCTTAGGCCGGAAGAACAACGTCTCCCCTCGCGCCAACCCGGTCAGGCTGTCATGGTCCTTGACCACCTCGGCCTCGATCAGATCGCTCTGCCCTTCCACCTTCAAGGTCACCCGTGTGGTCGCACCCAACGGCCGAATGTCACGCACCTCGGCCGCATGGTGGCCTTCGGTCTCATGCCGCGACAGCGACACTTCATGCGGGCGGAACAGCACGTGGTGCCCTTCGCTCAAGGCCAGGCGGTTGGAATCACCGAGGAAGTGGTAGACGAAATCGTTGGCCGGCTGCTCGTATACCTCGCCCGGCGAGCCGATCTGCTCGATCACGCCCTTGTTCATCACCACGATGCGGTCAGCCACTTCCATGGCTTCTTCCTGGTCGTGGGTCACGAACACCGAGGTCAGGTTGATGTCCTCGTGCAACCGCGCCAGCCAGCGGCGCAGCTCTTTACGCACCTTGGCATCCAGTGCACCGAACGGCTCGTCCAGCAGCAATACCTTGGGCTCCACTGCCAGTGCCCGGGCCAGGGCAATCCGCTGGCGCTGGCCACCAGACAACTGCTCGGGGTAGCGGTCGGACAACCAGTCCAGCTGCACCATGTTCAGCAGCTCATGCACCTTTTCGGCAATCTTGCTTTCGCTCGGGCGCTCGCCCTTGGGCTTCATGCGCAGGCCGAAGGCGACGTTGTCGAACACACTCATGTGGCGGAACAACGCATAGTGCTGGAACACGAAGCCGACGTTGCGGTCGCGCACGTCATGGCCGGACACGTCCTCGCCGTGGAACACGATGTTGCCCTGGTCCGGGGTTTCCAGGCCGGCAATGATGCGCAGCAATGTGGTCTTGCCGCAGCCGGACGGCCCCAACAGGGCCACCAGCTCGCCGCTGTTGATGTCCAGGTTGATGTTGTTCAGGGCCTGGAAGCTGTTGAAGCGCTTGCTGACATTACGAACTTCGATCGACATGAATCATTCCTCCGCGGCGCTGTGGCGCAGGCGGTTAATACGGTTCTCGCTCCACTGCTTGAGCAGCAGGATGAAGAGCGCCAGGATCAGCAACAGGCTGGCCACGCTGAAGGCCGCGACGTGGTTGTACTCGTTGTAGAGGATCTCTACGTGCAGCGGCAAGGTGTTGGTCACGCCACGGATGTGGCCGGACACCACCGACACTGCGCCAAACTCGCCCATGGCCCGCGCGGTACACAGCACCACGCCATAGATCAGGCCCCATTTGATGTTCGGCAGGGTCACGTGCCAGAACATCTGCCAGCCGTTGGCGCCGAGCAGGCGTGCGGCCTCCTCTTCTTGCGTGCCCTGCTCCTGCATCAGCGGGATCAGCTCACGGGCCACGAACGGCACGGTGACGAAGATGGTTGCCAGGACGATGCCCGGCAGGGCGAACACGATCTGGATGTCGTGGTCCTGCAGCCACGGCCCGAACAGGCCTTGCGCGCCGAACATCAGCACGTAGACCAGGCCGGCGATAACCGGCGAGACCGAGAACGGCAGGTCGATCAGGGTGACCAGGATACTCTTGCCACGGAAGGTGTACTTGCTTACGCACCAAGCGGCGCTGACGCCGAACACGAGGTTAAGCGGCACCGAAATGACCACGGCGAGCAAGGTGAGCTTCAGTGCCGACAATGCATCGGGCTCGAAGATCGCCTCGAAGAAAGTACCAAAACCGTTCTTCAGTGCCTGCGACACCACGATCACCAGTGGCAGCAGCAGGAACAGGGCGAACACCAGCCAGCCGAGGCCGATCAGGATACGCCGCGAAGTAGCATTGCCACGGCGGGCAGCGTTGGCAGCCGCGCTTGCACTCAGGGATGAACTGGACATGCCGGCCTCCTTCAAGGGGTTTCGATGCGGCGCTGCAGCAAGTTGATCAGCAGCAGCAAGATGAAGGAAACCACCAGCATCAGCACGCCGATGGCAGTGGCGCCGGTGTAGTCGTACTGGTCGAGCTTGACCATGATCAGCAGCGGCAGGATCTCGGTCTTCATCGGCATGTTGCCGGCAATGAAGATCACCGAACCATACTCGCCGACGCCGCGGGCGAAGGCCAGGGCAAAGCCGGTGAGCCAGGCTGGCAACAGGGCCGGTGCCAGGATATGGCGGAACACCTGCAGAGGTTTCGCGCCCAGGCAGGCGGCGGCCTCTTCCACTTCACGCGGGATATCGGCCAACACCGGCTGCACCGTGCGCACCACGAACGGCAAGGTGACAAAGGTCAGCGCCAGGGTGATGCCCAGCGGGGTATAGGCGATCTTGAAGCCCAGGTCGGTAGCGAACTGGCCGACCCAGCCCTGGGGCGCGTACAGGGCGGTCAGGGCGATACCGGCAACGGCGGTGGGCAGGGCGAACGGCAGGTCGATCATCGCGTCGATGACCTTGCGCCCGGGGAAGGTGTAGCGCACCAGCACCCAGGCCAGCAGGGTGCCGATCACACCGTTGATGATGGCGGCGAACAGGGCGGTGCCAAAACTCAGCTTGAGCGCGGCGATCACCCGCGGCGCTCTGATGATGTTCCAGAACTGCTCGAAGGTAAGCTGCGAGGCATGGATGAACATGGCCGCCAGCGGTATCAGCACGATCAGGCTGAGGTACACCAAGGTGTAGCCCAGCGTCAGCCCGAAGCCGGGTATGACGGGGGAGATGCGACGTGACATAAGTATCCCTGGGTGAATGCACTTGGCCCGGGATCGATCCCGGGCCGGTGCTAGCTTCTGAAATCCCGGGGCTGCTGCGCAGCCCATCGCGACGCAAGGCCGCTCCTACAAGAAGAACGCGTATCCCCTGTAGGAGCGGCCTTGTGTCGCGATGGGCCGCAAAGCGGCCCCGCTTTTCCGTGGCCCTTACTGTGCCTGATAGATCTGGTCGAACACACCGCCATCATTGAAGAATTTCGGTTGTGCAGTCTTCCAGCCACCAAAGTCCTTGTCGATGGTTACCAGGTCGAGTTTCGGGAACTGCTTGCCGAATTCGGCAGCCACTTTCTCGTCACGCGGGCGGTAGAAGTTCTCGGCGGCAATCTTCTGCCCGGCCGGGCTGTACAGGTGCTTGAGGTATTCGGTGGCGATCTCGGTATTGCCCTTCTTCTCGGCGTTCTTGTCCACCACGGCAACTGGCGGCTCAGCCAGGATCGACAGCGACGGCACGACGATGTCGAACTTGTCGGCGCCACCGTCTTCCTTCAGCGCCAGGAAGGCTTCGTTTTCCCAGGCCAGCAACACGTCGCCCTGGCCGTTGTTGACGAAGGTAATGGTCGAGCCACGGGCGCCGGTATCCAGCACCGGTACGTGCTTGAACAGCTCCTGTACGTATTCCTTTGCCTTGTCTTCGCTACCGCCGGTCTTCAGGCCGTAGGCCCAGGCGGCCAGGAAGTTCCAGCGGGCACCGCCGGAGGTTTTCGGGTTGGGGGTGATCACCGAGACGTCTTTCTTGATCAGGTCGCCCCAGTCCTTGATGCCTTTCGGGTTGCCCTTGCGCACCAGGAACACGATGGTCGAGGTATATGGGGTGCTGGCGTCCGGCAGGCGGGTCTGCCAGTTGTCCGGCAGGGTCTTGCCGAGCTTGGCGATTTCGTCGATGTCGCCGGCCAGGGCCAGGGTCACCACGTCGGCGCGCAGGCCGTCGATCACCGCGCGGCCCTGCTTGCCCGAGCCGCCGTGGGATTGCTGGATCTTCACCTTGTCGCCCGGGTGGGCCTGCTGCCAGTGCTTGATGAACTCGGCGTTGTACTGCTGGTACAGCTCGCGGGTCGGGTCGTAGGACACGTTCAGCAGTTCGTAGTCCTTGGCGATGGCGGAACCGGCAAAAACAGCACTGGCCAGGGCGGCAAGCGCATAACGGCGGATGGACATGGTGAAGCTCCCGATTGGCATTTTTCTAGTTTTGGATGTTGTGGCGCAGATCAGCCGGGCTTGTTGCCGGGCTGTTGCAGGCGGAACTTCTCCTTGCGCTCGATCTGTACGACCTGAGCGTTGTGCACAGTGATCTCCACCGCACCGAAACGCAGGTCGCGCAGCGCGCTCTGGATTTCCCGCAGAATGGTGGCTTCGTCCTGACCGTCGATGCTACGCAGAGATGCACTCATGCTCGTTCTCCTTGGAGTGAGGTGCCGGGCAGGGTTTGAAGGGGATTTGCGCCTGGCTTGAGGGCAATAGTAGTGAGGCGGAGTTATTCTTAAAAATACTGTTTAAGAATGTTTATATAACCAAAATTCAAAGACGATTTTGAAGGCGACAACATGCCTCTGTGGGAGCGGGGGGGGGGGGGGGGGGGGGGGGGGGGGGGGGGGGGGGGGCCGGCGGGGCGGGGGGGCGGGGGGCGGGGGGGGGGGGGGGCGGCGCCCCCCCCCCCGCCCCCCCACGGCAGAAAGACGAGAGGGGAAAAAAAAAATAAAAACAGAG
>NZ_JBIVXJ010000003.1:0-165655 GCF_044769185.1 Pseudomonas sp. NPDC090592 | reverse complement strand
TCCCCCGCCCCCCGCGCCGGCCGCGGGGCGGGCCCGCCCCGGCCCCCCCCCCCCCCCCCCCCCCCCCCCCCCCCCCCCCCCCCCCCCCCCCGCTCCCACAGGGTTCAGTGTTGGGTTTTGGTACCGTTTTCAGGCTCGCGGATCTTGTACCAGGCCACATACAACGCCGGCAGGAACAACAGCGTCAGCAGCGTTGCGCTGATGATGCCGCCAATCATGGCGTAGGCCATCGGCCCCCAGAACACCTCGCGGGCAATCGGGATCATGCCCAGGCTCGCCGCGGCGGCCGTCAGCAAGATCGGCCGGCGGCGGTGGTTGGTCGCTTCCATCACCGCGTCCCAAGGGGCATAGCCCTGCGCTTCGAACTCGTCGATCTGGGTGACCAGAATCACCGAGTTACGAATGATGATGCCCGCCAGCGCCAGGATGCCAAGGATCGCCACAAAGCCCATCGGCGTGCCCGTCGGCACCAGCGCCAGCACCACGCCAATCAGCCCCAGCGGCGCCACGCTGACCACCAGGAACAGCTTCTGCACGCTGTGCAGCTGGATCATCAGGAAGGTCGCCATGAGGAACAGCATCAGCGGAATGACCTTGGCAATCGGCCCCTGGGCCTTGCCGCTTTCTTCCACCGTACCGCCCGTGGCCACTTCGTAACCGACCGGCAGCTTGCTGGCAAACTCGTCGATTTTCGGCTTCAGCTCGGCCACCAGGTCGGTGGGCTGGATTTCGCCGTTGACCGAGGCCTTGATGGTGATGGTCGGCTTGCGGTCGCGGCGCCATACCAGCGGCTGCTCCAGCTCGTAGCGCACGGTGGCGAACGACAGCAGCGGGATTGAGGTGCCGTTGGGGGTGAGGATCTGCAGGTTCTGCAGGGTATCAGGCGAGCCGCGTTCGCTGTCTTCGGCACGGGCGACCACGTCGACCAGGTAGATGCTGTCGTTGACCTGGGTAATCTGCACGCCACTGACGATGCTGTTCATCACATTGGCCACGTCTTCCGACGACAACCCCAGCTGGCGCGCCTTGTCCTGGGCGATTTCCACGCGCAGCACCTTACCGGGCTCGTTCCAGTCGTAGATCATCTCGCCGATGTGCTCGTTCTGGTTGAGCAAGGTGGCCAGGTCGATGGCGTGCTTGCGCACCTCGTCGATACTGGCGCCACTGACCCGGTACTGGATCGGCCGGCCCACCGGCGGGCCCATTTCCAGCGATTGCACGTTGGTGCCGATGCCGACGAACTCTTCATGCAGGATCTTCTGCAAGCGCTCGATCATGCCCTGGCGCTCTTCGAAGCCCTTGCTGACAATCACCAGCTGCGCGTAATACGGGTTCTGCAGCTGCTGGTCGAGCGGCAGGTAGAAGCGGATGGCACCCTGGCCAATGTAGGTGCTCCAGTGCACCAGGTCAGGGTCGTCCTTGATCCGTGCCTCGAAGCGGTCGACCACCTTGCGTGTCTCTTCGATCGAAGCGTTTTGCGGCAGGTTGAGGTCAACCAGGATCTCCGGGCGGTCCGACGAGGGGAAGAACTGGTTCTGCACGAAGCGCATGCTGAACAGCGACAGGGCAAACAGCAGGATGGTACCGATGATGGTCAGCCAGCGATGGCGCATGCACCACAGCAGCCCGCCCTCGAACGCCCGGCCGACCCGCCCGGGCTCGGCTTCGTGGGCCTTGAGCTTGCTGCTGCTGAGAATGTGCACCCCCAGCACCGGGGCGAAGAACACGGCGACGATCCATGACACCAGCAAGGCCACGGCAATGACCGCGAACAAGGTGTAGGTGTACTCGCCCGCGGAGCTGGCGTTGAGGCCGATCGGCACAAAGCCGGCCACCGTCACCAGGGTACCGGTGAGCATCGGGAAGGCGGTGGAGGTATAGGCAAAGGTTGCCGCCTGCTCCTTGGTCTCGCCCATCTCCAGCCGCGTGACCATCACCTCGACGGTGATCATCGCATCGTCCACCAGCAGGCCTAGGGCAATGATCAGCGCGCCCAGCGAAATGCGCTGCATGGTGATGCCGCTGTACTCCATGAACACGAACACCATGGCCAGCACCAACGGAATCGAGCAGGCCACCACCAGCCCGGCACGCATGCCAAGGCTGACGAAGCTTACCGCCAGCACGATCACCACCGCTTCGAACAGCGCGCTGGTGAAGCCGCCAACCGCCTGCTTGACCACCACTGCCTGGTCCGACACGGTGTGCACGCCAACGCCAATCGGCAAATCCTGGATCACCTGGTCCATGCGCTTTTTCAGCGCGGCACCAAATACCTGCATGTTGCCGCCCGCCTTCATGCCAATGGCCAGGCCAATGGCGGCCTGGCCGTTGTAGCGGAACATCGGTGACGGCGGGTCGACATAGCCGCGCTCGATGTCAGCGATATCGGCCAGGCGGAAGAAACGGTCGTTGATCTTCAGGTTGACGGTTTGCAGGTCTTTTTCCGAGGCGAACTGCCCGGAGGTACGCACCGAGATGCGCTCCGGCCCGGCCTCGATCACCCCGGCCGGGGTAACCGCGTTCTGCGCCTGCAGGGCCTGCATGACCTGGCGCTGGTCAATGCCCAGGGCCGCCAGCTTGCGGGTGGAGAAGTTCAGGTACAGCACTTCATCCTGGGTGCCGATGAACTCGATCTTGCCGATGTTGGGCACATCGCGTACTTCGGCCCGCGCCTGCTCAACGTAGTCACGCAACTGGCGCAGGGTCAGGCCGTCGGCAGTAAAGGCGTAGATCGAGCCGAACACGTCGCCGAATTCGTCGTTGAACCCCGGTCCCTGGATACCGGCGGGGAACTGGCCGCGGATGTCCTGGATTTTCTTGCGTACCTGGTACCAGATTTCCGGGATGTCCTTGGCCTTGGTGGTATCACGCAGGTACACATAGACCGTGGATTCGCCGGGGCGGGTGTAGCTCTTGGTGTAGTCGAGCGAGTCGAGTTCCTCGAGCTTTTTCTCGATACGGTCGGTGACCTGGTACAGGGTTTCGTCCTGGGTCGCACCGGGCCAGCGGGTCTGGATGACCATGGTCTTGATGGTGAACGACGGGTCTTCTTCACGGCCCAGGTTGAAATAGGAAAAAATCCCCATCAACAGGCCGACGAACATCAGGTACCAGACGAACGATTGATGCTTGAGTGCCCAGTCGGATAGGTTGAAGCCGCCTTTCATTGCGCATCCTCGTCGAAGGTGACCTTCTGGCCAGGCTTGAGGCTGTTCACGCCCGCAGTCACCACGCGCTCACCGGGCTGCACGCCGGCGGCCAGGACGATGCTGTCGGACGTGCGGTCGATCAGGGTGACGTCACGGGTATCGACCGTTTTCTGCCCGGTATCGATCACCCACACCTGGGTCTTGCCGTCACGTTCAAGCAAGGCACTCAAGGGCAGCTCGCTGCGCGGGGACACTTGCGAAGTCAGGGTCACACTGACCGCGGTGCCCAGGTGGAACGCTGCCGGGGTGCTTGCCAGGGTCAGGCGTGCACGGCGGGTACGGGTGGTGGGGTCGGCCTGCGGCTCCAGCTCGCGCAGGGTGGCGGTGGTGTTGATGGTGGGGTCGAGCTGCGAGGCGACGGTGAAGGTCAGGTCCTTGTTCAGTTGCTCGGCCAGGCCGATCGGCAGGTCGATCACCGCCTCCTTCACGTCGGGCCGTGCCAGGGTCACCACGGCCTGGCCGGCAGTGACGGTTTGCCCGGCTTCGGCCTGCCAGGCGGTGATTACCGCTGCGTGGTCGGTGCGCAGGGTGCTGTAGTCCAGCTGGTCACGGGCCTGGCTGAGCGCAGAGCGCGCCTGCTCCAGCGCGGCACTGGTGGTTTTCAGGTTGGTCTGGGCGATATCCAACTGCGCCTGGGCACCGACGCCTCGGTCATACAGCTGTTGCTGGCGGCGGGCATCGGCCTGGGCGTTGATCCATTGCGCCTGCACCTTGGCCAGGTCGCCTTCGGCGGCACGCAGCTGGTTCTGCTGGTCGGTGGGGTCCAGCGTGGCCAGTGTGTCGCCCGGCTTGACCTGGGCGCCCACATCCAGCCAACGGCGGGCAATACGCCCGCCAACCCGGAAGCCCAAGGTGCTTTCGAAGCGCGCTTCGATATTGCCGGCAAAACGGCCCAGCTGCGACTGCACCTGGGGTTCTACCGTCACCGACAGCACCGGCCGGATCGGTTCCGGAGCTTGTTCCTCGCTCCCGCAGGCGGCCAGCAGCAGGCCGGCCGACAGCATCAGCAGGCGCTTCATAGCGCACCCCCTTGGGCCTTGGAATCGACCTTCTGCACCTGCATGCCGGGGTGCAGTAACTGGCTACCCGTGACCACCACGGTCTCGCCAGCCTGCAAGCCGCTGGCGACGACGATCTTGCCGGTCAGGTAACGGCTGACCTCGACCTTGCGCAGCTCGACCTTGTCGCCCTCGCCCACGACCCACACGGCAGGCTCATGCAGGGCCTTGGTCAACGCCGACCACGGCAGCTCGATGCTCGGCCGCCCCACGGCATTGGTGCTGGCCGTTACCGGTGCACCCAGCTGCATGCCCGCTGGCACGTCCTTCAGGGCCACCTTGACCTGCACCGTGCCACTTTGCGCCGACACGGTGGGGGTGATTTCGCGGACAAAGCCGTGTGCCTGGATCTTGGGGTCGTCCAGCAGGCTGACGATCACACCGGCGTCGCTGGGCGGTGCCACCAGCAAGGATTCATAGACGTTGAACACTGCATCGCGATCACCATCGACGGCCAGGCCGAAGATCGGCATGGTCGCCTGCACCACCTGGCCCACTTCGGCCTGGCGCTCGGTAATGACCCCGGCGGCTTCGGAAACCAGCGCGGTATAGCTGAGTTGTTCGTTGGCATTGGCCAATTGCGCCTGGGCGGCCTTGAGTGCGCTCTGGTTGCTGCGCAGCGCAGCTTCGGCGGAATCGTATTCGCTCTGGCTGGTGTAGCCCTTGGGCAGCAGTTTTTGCTGGCGCACGAAGGCAGCGCTGGTCTGGGTAACCCGCGCCTGCGCGGCGAACACCTCGGCCTTGGCCGAGTTGACGTTGTTTTGCAGGTCCTTCGGGTCCAGGCGTGCCAGCACCTGGTTGGCTTTTACGTGATCACCCACATCGACGCTACGGGAAATGATCTTGCCCCCCACGCGGAACGACAAGTCGGTCTGCACCCGTGCTTGCACATCGCCCGTCAGGGTGACCCTGGCAGCGAAATCGGTGGGTTGGACCTGTTGCACACCAACCCGAGGCAGCGTCTCGGGGACCTCTTCCTTGCTACAGCCGGTGAGCATGTACAGCAGCCCCAGGCAAACGACCGACAGCGGACGTATCAACGCCATGCTGGCTCCTTGCTTGCGCACAAATGATTTGTGGGATGCGACTGTGAGCGTAGTTCAGGGTTCGATAAACATCACTGACGGGGATCAGTTCGGCATTGTCGGCGCCTGTGCGGGCCTCTTCGCGGGCACGCCCGCTCCCACAGGGAGAGCGCAGGTCTGGAGGCTTGTGCAGTACCTGTGGGAGCGGGCGAGCCCGCGAAAGGGCCGGCACAGCCAAGCACATGCTTCAGTTATATCCGGAAACCATCAACCACCGGGCCACCCCGCTTCAGCCACTACTTTCAAAGGGAGGTTCAACTTCAAGGAAGATCACAATGCCGTTAGCCGAATCCCACCTGCTACGCCGTGGGCGCTTTTCCGAGCCGGGCAGGCTCTACCTGCTGACTACCAAAACACATCTGCGCCTGCCACTGTTCCATGACTTCGACCACGCTCGCCTGGTGGTCAGACACCTGCGGGTTTCTGATGACATTGAGGACTGCCGGTCGCTGGCCTGGGTAGTGATGCCCGACCATCTGCATTGGCTGATCGAGTTGAAGGAAGTGGCATTGGGAGCGCTGATGCGCAAATTCAAATCACGCACTGCCATTGCATTGCGCAAGGCAGGTGTCAGGCATAAGCCGATATGGCAACCGGGATACCACGACCATGCGCTGCGACGGGAAGAAAGTGTGGTGCATGTGGCCCGGTACATCGTTGCCAATCCCTTGAGGGCTGGGTTGGTCAGGAGTGTCCGGGATTATCCACACTGGGATGCGGTATGGCTTTGAATCGGTGTTGGGGCCTTCGCGGGCTTGCCCGCTCCCACAGGGAGAGCGCAGGCCTTGAGACTTGCGCTGTACCTGTGGGAGCGGGCAAGCCCGCGAAGGGGCCGGGTCAGGCGGACGCAGCCACCTGCGCCGGGCGCTTGACCTGCGGCTGCGAAGCATTGGCCGCAGCGCCTTCTTCGATGGCCTGCTGAATCGCCCGGCGGCGATTCTCTTCGGCACGGCGGCTGAAGAACCAGACAAAGAAGGTCACCAGCGAGACCGACAGCAGAATCAAACTGGCCACGGCGTTGATCTCTGGCTTCACACCCAACCGCACCGCCGAGAACACTTCCATCGGCAAGGTGGTCGAACCCGGGCCGGACACAAAGCTGGCCAGTACCAGGTCATCCAGCGACAGGGCGAACGACATCATGCCGCCCGCCGCCAGCGATGGCGCGATCATCGGGATGGTGATCAGGAAGAACACCTTCCACGGCTTGGCACCCAGGTCCATCGCCGCTTCCTCGATCGACAGGTCCAGCTCACGCAGGCGGGCCGACACCACCACCGCCACATACGCCGCACAGAACGTGGTGTGGGCGATCCAGATGGTGACGATGCCGCGCTCCTGCGGCCAGCCGATCATCTGCGCCATGGCCACGAACAGCAGCAACAGCGACAGACCGGTGATCACCTCGGGCATGACCAGCGGTGCGGTGACCAGGCCACCGAACAGCGTGCGGCCCTTGAAGCGGGTGACCCGGGTCAGCACGAAGGCCGCCAGGGTACCCAGCGCCACCGCCGCCACCGCCGTGTAGCAGGCGATTTCCAGCGAGCGCATCACCGAACCCATCAGCTGGGTGTTGTCGAGCAGGCCAACGTACCACTTCACCGACCAGCCGCCCCACACCGTCACCAGCTTCGAGGCGTTGAACGAGTAGATCACCAGGATCAGCATCGGCAGGTAGATGAACAGCAAGCCGAGCACCAGCATCAGCTTGGAGAAACTGAAGCGTTTCATGCGCGGCCCTCCATCTCTTTGGCCTGGCTGCGGTTGAACAGCAGGATAGGCACGATCAGGATCGCCAGCATCACTACCGCCAGCGCAGATGCCACCGGCCAGTCACGGTTGTTGAAGAACTCTTGCCACAGCACTTTACCGATCATCAGGGTTTCCGGGCCGCCGAGCAGTTCCGGAATCACGAACTCGCCCACCACCGGGATGAACACCAGCATGCAACCGGCGATGATGCCGTTTTTCGACAGCGGCACGGTGATCTTCCAGAAGCTGTTGAAGGTGCTCGACCCCAGGTCCGAAGCCGCCTCCAGCAACGCCGGGTCATGCTTCACCAGGTTGGCGAACAGCGGCAGGATCATGAACGGCAGGTACGAATAGACCACGCCGATGTACACCGCCAGGTTGGTGTTGAGGATCTGCAGCGGCTGGTCGATCAACCCGGTCCACATCAGGAAGCCGTTGAGCAGGCCGTTGTTGCTGAGGATGCCCATCCAGGCATAGACGCGGATCAGGATCGCGGTCCAGGTCGGCATCATGATCAGCAGCAGCAATACCGTCTGCGTCTCCTTCTTGGCGTTGGCGATGGCATAGGCCATCGGGAAGCCGATCAGCAGGCACAGCAGGGTGCTGAAGAAGGCCATCTTCAACGAACCCAGGTAGGCCGAGAGGTACAGCTCATCCTCGGTCAGCAGGCCGTAGTTGGCCAGGTTGAGTACAAGCTGGATCTTGTCTTCGACGTAGCTGTAGATCTCGGTATACGGCGGGATCGCCACGTCGGCTTCGGCGAAGCTGATCTTCAGCACGATGAAGAACGGCAGCATGAAGAACAGGAACAGCCAGATGAACGGCACGCCGATCACCACATGCCGCCCCTGCGGGGTCAGGCGCTGGAAGGCTCGCTTGAGCTTACGCAGTTTCATGACCGCAGTACCACGCCGCTGTCGTCTTCCCACCACACGTACACTTCATCGCCCCAGGTCGGTCGGGTGCCCTGGCGCTCGGCGTTGGCCACGAACGATTGCACGACCTTGCCGCTCGGCAGCTCCACGTAGAACACCGAGTGGCCGCCCAGGTAGGCGATGTCATGGACCTTGCCGCGCGACCAGTTGTGCTCGAACTCTGGCTGGCTGGTTGTCACCAGCAGTTTTTCAGGGCGCAGTGCGTAGGTGATGTGCTTGTCTTCGACCGAGGTGGTGATGCCGTGGCCCACGTAGATCTTGCGCTCCAGCTCGGGGCTGGCAATGATCGCGTGGCCTTCGGCATCATCAACCACATCGCCTTCGAACAGGTTGACGTTACCGATGAACTCGCACACCAGGCGGCTGGTCGGCGTCTCGTAGATATCCACCGGCGAACCGATCTGGGCGATCCAGCCCAGATGCATGATGGCGATGCGCTGGGCCATGGTCATGGCCTCTTCCTGGTCGTGGGTCACCATCACGCAGGTCACACCCACGCGCTCGATGATCTCCACCAGTTCCAGCTGCATCTGCGAACGCAGTTTCTTGTCCAGTGCACCCATCGGCTCGTCGAGCAGCAGCAGCTTGGGGCGCTTGGCCAGCGAGCGGGCCAGGGCCACACGCTGACGCTGGCCACCGGACAGCTGGTGCGGCTTGCGCTTGGCGTACTGGGTCATGTGCACCAGCTTGAGCATCTCGGCCACGCGGGCGTCGATCTCGGCCTTGGGCATCTTGTCCTGCTGCAGGCCGAAGGCGATGTTCTGCGCCACGGTCATGTGCGGGAACAGCGCATAGGACTGGAACATCATGTTGATCGGCCGCTCGTAAGGCGGCATGTCGGTGATGTCGACGCCATCGAGGAAGATCCGCCCTTCAGTCGGGCGCTCGAAGCCGGCCAGCATGCGCAGCAAGGTGGACTTGCCGGAACCGGAGCCGCCCAGCAGGGCGAAGATCTCGCCCTTGCGGATTTCCAGGGACACATCGTCCACGGCTACGGTTTCGTCGAATTTTTTCGTAACCCGGTCGATCTTGACCAGCACCTGCTTGGGTTGCTGGCCACCCTCGAGGGCTTTTTTATAGGCACCGGAGGCAACTGCCATGAGTGAAACTCCCAACAAGATTTTTGTGCCCGCGCGGCCTGTATTCCAGGTACCGCAGCGGGTCTGGATAATTACTTGCCCGACTTGACCTTGGTCCAGCTACGGGTCATCAGCCGTTGCACCTTGGGTGGCAACTCTGAGTTCACGAACATCTTGTCCAGCACTTCCTGCGGTGGGTAAACCGCGGCGTCAGTCCTCACGGCCTGGTCCATCAGGTCGCCAGCCTTGGGGTTCGGGTTGGCGTAACCGACGTAATCACTGACCTGGGCGATAACCTCAGGTTTCAGCAAATAGTTGATGAAGGCATGCGCCTCTTTCACGTTTTTGGCGTCCTTGGGAATCGCCAGCACGTCGAACCAGAGATTGCCGCCTTCCTTGGGAATGGCGTAGGCCAGGTTCACGCCCTTCTTCGCTTCTTCAGCGCGGGCCTTGGCCTGGAACACATCACCCGAGAAACCTGCCGCGACGCAGATGTCGCCGTTGGCCAGGTCGGTGATGTACTTGGACGAGTGGAAGTAGGTCACGTACGGGCGCACGGCCAGCAGCTTCTGCTCGGCCTTGGCGTAATCCTTGGGGTCGGTGCTGTTGGGGTTGAGGCCCATGTAGTTGAGTACCGCGGGGAGCATTTCGTCCGCCGAGTCGAGGAAGGCTACACCGCACTTGGAGAGCTTCTTCATGTTCTCGGGTTCGAACAGCACGGCCCAGGAGTCGATGGTGTCCACGCCCAGCGCGGCCTTGACCTTGTCGACGTTGTAACCGATGCCGTTGGTGCCCCACAGGTAAGGCACCGCGTACTGGTTGCCCGGGTCGTTCTTTTCCAGGCGCTTCATCAACGCCGGGTCGAGGTTGGAATAATTGGGCAGCAGGTTCTTGTCGAGCTTCTGGAACGCGCCCGCCTTGATCTGCTTGCCGAGGAAATGGTTGGACGGCACCACCACGTCATAGCCGGTGTTGCCGGCCAGCAGCTTGCCTTCCAGGGTTTCGTTGGAGTCGAACACGTCCTGCACGGGCTTGATGCCCGTGGCTTTCTCGAAGTCCGCGAGCGTGGTCGGGCCGATGTAATCGGACCAGTTATAGAAGTGCACCGTTGGCGCCGCTTGGACGCTGCATGCCAGCGTCAGGCCCGCGCCAGCCAGCAAGGCCTTGCGGAATACAGAAATAGACAAGTGGGTGGTCCTCACAATCAGTGCCTGGGTAGCGACAATGCTGCCGCACACGCAAAACCGGCGCGCAACTTACCTTCGCAGCTTCGATGCCGCAATCATCAATTGCCTTTCACTGGCTCTGGGCCGGAAAACCCCGGCCCAGAGGTGCCGCATCGGGGTTACTTGCCCGACTTGATCTTGGTCCAGCTGCGGGTGATCACACGCTGTACCGAAGCATCAGGCGCAGCGATTGCGTACAGCTGCTTCTTCACGTCGGCTGGCGGGTAGATGCTCGGGTCGCTGGTGATGTCCTTGTCCACGAACGGTGTAGCGGCAGCGTTGCCATTCGGGAAGCGTACGGCGTTGGTGATTTCAGCCATGATTTCCGGCTGCATCAGGAAGTTCATGAACTGGTAGGCAGCGTCTTTATGCTCGGCATCCTTGGGGATGGCGACCATGTCGTAGAAGGTACCGGCACCTTCTTTCGGAATGATGTAATCCACTTTGACCTTGTCGCCGGCTTCGTGGGCGCGGGCCTTGGACTGCTCCAGGTCACCCGAGTAACCGACGGCCACGCAGATGTTGCCGTTGGCCATGTCGCCGATGTACTTGGACGAGTGGAAGTAGGTGATCGAAGGACGGATCTTGAGGAACAGGTCCTCGGCAGCCTTCAGGTCTTCTTTCTTGGTGCTGTTGCTTGGCAGGCCCAGGTAGTGCAGCGCAGCCGGCAGCATTTCGGTCGGGGCATCCAGGAAGCTCACACCGCAGCTTTTGAGCTTGGCAATGTTCTCAGGCTTGAACACGGCATCCCACGAGTCGATGTGGTCCACGCCCAGCGCGGCCTTGACCTTCTCCGGGTTGTAGCCGATGCCGATCGAGCCCCACATGTACGGGAAGGCGTGCTTGTTGCCATTGTCGCTGGCATCGCCCACGGCCTTGAGCAGGTCCGGGTCGAGGTTTTTCCAGTTTGGCAGCTTGGTGCGGTCCAGTTCTTCGTACACGCCAGCCTTGATCTGCTTGGCCAGGAAGTTGTTGGACGGCACCACGATGTCGTAACCCGATTTGCCGGCCAGCAGCTTGGCTTCGAGGGTTTCGTTGCTGTCGAAGACGTCGTACTTGACCTTGATACCGGTCTGCTTCTCGAACTTGGCGATGGTGTCCGGAGCGATGTAGTCCGACCAGTTGTAGACATTCAACACTTTGTCTTCAGCCTGTGCAGCAGTAGCCATGGCACCCATCAGGGCTGCGGCCAGCAACGTCTTGCCCATTTTATTCATGCGTCATGCTCCAGATTTTTTTGATTAGCCATCCGTTCAGCAGCCAGGTCCCGCAGTACACGCGTTTGGGCGACTGAAGCAGCCGCTAGTCTGGCAAGTTACAAGGCCCTGTTTCAAGGAAAGCAGGGCCATGTAACGACTTAATGTCACATCGCTAGCCTAGCAGGTGCTCAGTTGATCGCTTCGAGGGTGAGGTCCAGGCACTTGCGGGCCTTTTCCACCAGCTCGTCGATCTCCGCGTGGCTTATCACAAGCGGCGGCGCGATGATCATGGTGTCGCCCACCGCACGCATGATCAGGCCGTTCTCGAAGCAGAAGTTACGGCAGATCATGCCTACGCCCTTGCCTTCGTAACGGCTGCGGGTGGCCTTGTCCTTGACCAGCTCGATCGCACCGAGCAGGCCCAGGCCGCGTACCTCGCCCACCAGCGGGTGGTCCTGCAGCTCACGCAAACGCTTTTGCAAATACGGTGCCGCTTCGGTGCGCGCCTTCTCGACAATTTTCTCGTCGCGCAGGATGCGCAGGTTTTCCAGGCCCACGGCGGCCGCCACCGGGTGCCCGGAGTAGGTGAAACCGTGGTTGAAGTCACCGCCTTCGCTGATCACCTTGGCCACGGTGTCACGCACGATCACACCGCCCATGGGGATGTAACCGGAAGTCAGCCCCTTGGCGATGGTCATCAGGTCGGGCTTGAGGCCGTAGTAGTCGGCGCCAAACCACTCGCCGGTGCGGCCGAAACCGCAGATCACTTCGTCGGCGACGAACAGGATGTCGTACTTGGCAAGGATCTCTTTCACCTTCGGCCAGTAGGTCTCAGGCGGGATGATCACGCCGCCCGCGCCCTGGATCGGCTCGGCGATGAAGGCGGCAACGTTGTCTTCGCCGACTTCGAGGATTTTCTGTTCCAGCTGCTCGGCGGCCCACACACCGAATTCATCCGGGGTCATGTCGCCGCCTTCGCCAAACCAGTACGGCTGCGGGATGTGCACGATACCCGGGATCGGCAGGCCGCCCTGCTCGTGCATGCCACTCATGCCGCCCAGGCTGGCACCGGCCACAGTAGAGCCGTGGTAGCCGTTGATGCGGCCGATGATGGTCTGCTTCTGTGGTTTGCCTTTCAGCGCCCAGTAGTGGCGGACCATGCGCAGCACGGTGTCGTTGCCTTCGGAGCCGGAGCCGGTGAAGAACACATGGGTCATGCCCTCTGGCGCCACGTCGGTGATCGCTTTGGCCAGCTCCAGCGCAGGCGGGTGGGCGGTCTGGAAGAACAGGTTGTAGTAGGGCAGCTCGCGCATCTGCTTTTCTGCCGCCTGCACCAGCTCTTCACGGCCGTAACCGACCGCCACGCACCACAGGCCGGCCATGCCGTCGAGAATCTTGTGCCCCTCGCTGTCCCACAAATGCACACCCTGGGCCTTGGTGATGATGCGCGGCCCCTTCTCTTTCAGCTGCTTGTAGTCACTGAAAGGTGCGAGATGGTGCTCCCCGCTCAGGGTTTGCCATTCACGGGTTTGCGGGTTGTTGACGCTCATGTGCTTCTCCGTTGTTCGACAGCCGCGCTCCAGCGGCACCAAGGTTGATCAGACAGCGAACAGCAGGAACTCACGCTCCCAGGAACTGATGACACGCTTGAAGTTTTCGTGCTCGGCGCGTTTGGTGGCGACGTAGCCGGTAATGAATTTCTTGCCCAGGTACTGCACCAGCGCACGGCTGTTTTCCATGCGTTCCAGGGCGTCTTCGATGGTCAGCGGCAAGCGCAGGTTGCGGCGCTCATAGCCACGGCCCTGTACGGGCGCGCTGGCTTCGATGCCTTCGACCATGCCGATGTAGCCACACAGCAGGCTGGCGGCGATGGCCAGGTACGGATTGGCGTCGGCGCCCGGCAGGCGGTTCTCGACCCGGCGGCTTTGAGGGCCGGCATCCGGTACGCGCAGGCCGACGGTGCGGTTCTCTTCGCCCCACTCCACGTTAACCGGCGCCGAAGTGTCGGGCAGGAAGCGACGGAACGAGTTGACGTTGGGGGCGAACAGCGGCAGCGCCTCGGGGATGAACTTCTGCAGGCCACCAATGTGGTTGAGGAACAGCTCGCTCATGCTGCCGTCTTCGTTACTGAAGATGTTCTTGCCGGTGGCCACGTCGACCACGCTCTGGTGCAGGTGCATGGCACTGCCCGGCTCGCCGGTCATCGGCTTGGCCATGAAGGTGGCGGCCACGTTGTGCTTGAGCGCAGCTTCGCGCATGGTGCGCTTGAACACGAGGATCTGGTCGGCCAGGTGCAGGGCGTTGCCGTGACGGAAGTTGATTTCCATCTGCGCCGTGCCGTCTTCGTGGATCAGTGTGTCCAGGTCCAGCTGCTGCAGTTCGCACCAGTCGTAGACGTCTTCGAACAGCGGGTCGAATTCGTTTGCAGCTTCGATCGAGAACGACTGGCGGCCGGTTTCCGGGCGCCCCGAACGGCCAACCGGCGGTTGCAGGGGGAAGTCCGGGTCTTCGCTGCGCTTGGTCAGGTAGAACTCCATCTCGGGCGCCACAATCGGCTGCCAGCCCTTGTCGGCGTAGAGTTTCAATACCTTCTTCAGCACGTTGCGCGGCGACAGTTCGACCGGGTTGCCCTTCTTGTCGTAGGTGTCGTGGATCACCTGGGCAGTCGGCTCGATGGCCCACGGCACCAGGAACACGGCGTTCTCGTCGGGGCGGCAGATCATGTCGATGTCGGCCGGGTCGAGCAGTTCGTAATAGATGTCGTCGTCGACGTAGTCGCCGGTCACGGTCTGCAGCAGCACGCTCTCGGGCAGGCGCATGCCTTTTTCGGCGATAAATTTGTTGGTAGGCGAAATCTTGCCGCGCGTGATGCCGGTCAGGTCACTGATCATGCATTCGACTTCGGTGATCTTGTGCTCTTTCAACCAATCGGTGAGCTGGTCGAGGTTGTTACTCATAAATACCTCAGGAGGTAAGGTGGTCCGCGACTTGATTCTGGATGGTGTAGGTTGCTAAAGCAAAAACACCCGCGCAGAGCCACAGTGGATACACTGAAAACAGCTGTATCCGTAATGAGTTCGATAGGCAGAAAGACGAAGCGAAAGGCGGCAAGCCGCTACGAGGGCGTGTCCGGGTACGCCAAACGTCAATTATTGCGGCCAGGGCGGCCACGCCATTGACGAAGCTTGCAAAAACGGCGGAGGTACCCGATGGCACTGCGCAGGCAGTGCTTTCAGGTCGCGGCAAGCGGACCATGTGACCCTCGTATTATTGTGTTTTGGGTTGAGACCGAGCTTAGCCTTGTTCATTTTTTTACACAACACCTGCGTAAAAAATAAAACACGGCACGCTTGAGATAGCCCTTCACAGGTGAAATAGCGGATAATGGCACGCCCCGATATGCAGCAAATCTGCCGTAGATGTGCCATTTCAGGGCATCATGGGGTTGGCTTGACATCAGTTGGGCTTTTCGATTGACTGGTCTTGCAAGCCCCCCTTGATTGATATTTTTAACAACAAAGGTGTTGCATCATGTCGGTACCCCCGCGTGCCGTTCAGCTTAACGAAGCGAACGCGTTCCTTAAGGAACATCCTGAGGTTCTCTACGTTGACCTTCTGATTGCAGATATGAATGGTGTGGTGCGTGGCAAGCGCATTGAGCGCACCAGCCTCCACAAGGTTTACGAGAAAGGCATCAACCTGCCGGCCTCCCTCTTCGCCCTGGACATCAACGGTTCCACCGTCGAAAGCACCGGGCTGGGTCTGGATATCGGCGATGCCGACCGCATCTGCTATCCAATCCCCGACACACTCTGTAACGAACCGTGGCAAAAGCGCCCTACCGCCCAGCTGCTGATGACCATGCACGAGCTGGAAGGCGAGCCGTTCTTCGCCGACCCGCGTGAAGTGCTGCGCCAGGTGGTGAGCAAGTTCACTGACATGGGCCTGACCATCTGCGCCGCGTTCGAGCTGGAGTTCTACCTGATCGACCAGGAGAACGTGAATGGCCGCCCGCAGCCACCACGCTCGCCTATTTCGGGCAAGCGCCCGCAGTCGACCCAGGTGTACCTGATCGACGACCTCGATGAATATGCCGACTGCCTGCAGGACATCCTCGAAGGCGCGAAGGAACAAGGCATCCCGGCCGACGCCATCGTCAAGGAAAGCGCCCCGGCGCAGTTCGAAGTCAACCTGCACCACGTGGCCGACCCGCTCAAGGCCTGCGACTACGCGGTACTGCTCAAGCGCTTGATCAAGAACATTGCGTACGACCATGAAATGGACACCACCTTCATGGCCAAGCCCTACCCGGGCCAGGCAGGCAACGGCCTGCATGTACACATTTCCGTGCTGGACAAAGATGGCAACAACATCTTCACCAGCGAGGATCCCGAGCAGAACGCCGCGTTACGTCACGCTGTCGGCGGTGTGCTCGAGACCCTGCCCGCGTCCATGGCGTTCCTTTGCCCGAACGTCAACTCGTACCGCCGCTTTGGTGCGCAGTTCTATGTACCGAACGCGCCAAGCTGGGGCCTGGACAACCGCACCGTGGCCCTGCGCGTGCCGACTGGCTCGGCGGACGCCGTGCGCATCGAGCACCGCGTGGCCGGTGCCGACGCCAACCCGTACCTGATGATGGCTGCTGTGTTGGCCGGTGTGCACCATGGCCTGACCAACAAGATCGAGCCGGGCGCCCCGATCGAAGGCAACTCGTACGAACAGCTGGAGCAGAGCCTGCCGAACAACCTGCGCGATGCCCTGCGCGAGCTGGACGACAGCGAGATCCTGAACAAGTACATCGATCCGAAGTACATCGACATCTTCGTCGCGTGCAAGGAGAGCGAGCTGGAGGAGTTCGAACACTCGATCTCCGACCTCGAGTACAACTGGTACCTGCATACCGTGTAATCAAAAACGCCGCCCCTAAGGGCGGCGTTGTTGTTTGAGATCGGTGTCGCCTGCTTCGCGGGCTTGCCCGCTCCCACAGGTACATCACAGGTTTCAGGCCTTGTGATTATCCTGTGGGAGCGGGCGAGCCCGCGAAGAGGCCGGCACAGGCTTACAGAGACTTCTCGAAAATCTTCGAATTGCGCTGGTAGTTGTACAGCGAAGCCCGCGCCGCCGGCAGCCGCTCTACCCCGCTCGGCGCAAAGCCACGCTCACGGAACCAGTGCGCAGTACGCGTGGTAAGCACGAACAAGGTATTCAGCCCCATCTGCCGCGCCCGGCTCTCGATGCGCTCCAGCAATTCATCGCCACGCCCGCCATGACGGTACTCCGGGTTCACCGCCAGGCACGCCAGTTCCCCTGCCTCGGAATCGGCTATCGGGTACAGCGCCGCGCAGGCGATGATCATGCCCTCGCGTTCAACCACGCTGAACTGCTCGATCTCCCGCTCCAGCACCTCGCGCGAACGACGCACCAGGATGCCCTGTTCTTCCAGCGGGCTGATCAGCTCCAGCAAGCCACCCACGTCCTCGATGGTGGCCTCGCGCACCACTTCGAACTGCTCCTGCGACACCAGCGTACCGCCACCGCCACGGGTGAACAGCTCGGTCAGCAAGGCGCCGTCTTCGGCATAACTGACGATATGGCTGCGTGCCACACCGCCTTTGCAGGCCTCGGCGGCAGCATCCAGCAACTCGCTCTGGTAGTCGCTACCCAAGCGCTGAAGATGCGGGGCAACCTGCTGCGGGCGCAGCTCCCGTACCAGCTTGCCGTCGGCATCCAGCAGCCCCGGCTCGGCACCGAACAGCAGCAGCTTGTCAGCGCCCAGCTCGATGGCAGCGCGGGTGGCCACGTCTTCGCAGGCCAGGTTGAAAATCTCGCCGGTTGGCGAGTAGCCCAGTGGCGACAGCAGCACGATGGAACGCTCATCCAGCAGGCGGCTGATGCCCTTGCGGTCGACCCGGCGCACTTCGCCGGTGTGGTGGTAGTCCACCCCTTCGAGCACGCCGATCGGCCGTGCGGTCACCAGGTTGCCAGACGCTACACGCAGGCGTGAGCCCTGCATCGGCGAAGCAGCGATGTCCATCGACAGGCGCGCCTCGATGGCCAGGCGCAGGGCACCCACGGCATCGATCACGCAGTCCAGGGTGGCTGCGTCGGTGATGCGCAGGCCATGGTGGTAATGCGGGGTCAGCCCGCGATCAGCCAGGCGGCTTTCGATCTGCGGGCGCGAGCCATGCACCAGCACCAACCGCACGCCAAGGCTGTGCAGCAGCACCAGGTCATGGACGATGTTGCCGAAATTAGGGTGTTCCACCCCATCGCCAGGGAGCATGACCACGAAGGTGCAGTCGCGATGGGCATTGATGTACGGGGAGGCATGACGCAGCCAGTTGACGTAGTCGGGCATGACAGGGCCTGTGGATAAGTGGACGGAGAACGGCGATACAGGGGGCGTTCAGGATCATCGTCGGAACAGGCTTGCGGTCACGCGCGGTCTCCTCTAGGCAGGAACGAATCAGGTCAATGGACGTTTAGTCCAGGCAATAGTGCCGGATCAAGTCACGCAATAGACGCACGGTAGGCTCGATTCGTGACATTTCAAGGTATTCGCCGGGCTGGTGGGCACAGGCGATATCGCCAGGGCCGAGCACGATGGTCTGGCAGCCCAGCTGCTGAAGATAAGGTGCTTCGGTGCCGAACGCCACCGCTTCGGCGCGATGGCCGGTCAGGCGCTCTGCCACTTGTACCAGCTCGGCGTCGGCCGCCTGCTCGAACGGCGGAACCTCCGGGAACAGCGGCGCGTAGTCGATGCGCACATCATGGCGCTCGGCCACGGGCACCAGCTTGTCGCGAATGGCGGCACGCAGTTGCTCCACATCCATGCCCGGCAACGGCCGCAGGTCGAACTCCAGGGCGCACTGGCCGCAAATGCGGTTAGGGTTGTCGCCACCGTGGATGCAGCCAAAGTTCATGGTCGGGGTGGGCACGGTGAATTGCGGGTTGCTGTAGGTTTGCTGCCAGTGCTGGCGCAGGCCCATCAGCTCGCCCATGACCGCGTGCATGGCCTCCATGGCACTACGGCCCAGGTTTGGGTCCGACGAATGGCCGCTGCGCCCGAGGATGTCGATGCGGTCCATGAGAATGCCCTTGTGCATGCGGATCGGCCGCAGGCCGGTCGGCTCGCCGATCACCGCCGCACGGCCCAGCGGCTGGCCGGCCTCGGCCAAGGCGCGGGCACCGGACATGGAGCTTTCTTCGTCGCAGGTGGCAAGGATCAGCAGTGGCTGCTTGAAGTCGTGCTCCAGCAGCGGGATGACCGCCTCGATGACCAAGGCGAAGAAGCCTTTCATGTCACAGCTGCCCAGGCCCACCCAGCGGCCATCGACCTCGGTCAGCTTCAGCGGGTCGCTGCTCCACAGCTGTTCGTCGTAGGGTACGGTGTCGCTATGCCCGGCCAGCACCAGGCCACCCGGGCCTGTGCCGCGGCTGGCCAGCAGGTTGAACTTGCCGGGGGTGACCTGCTGGATGTCACATTTGAAACCCAGGTCGCCCAGCCACCCCGCCAGCAGGTCGATGACCTGGCGGTTGGACTGGTCCAGCGCAGGTTGGGTGCAACTGACCGAAGGCGCGGCGATCAAGGCGGCAAACTGGTCTTTCAGCGTCGGCAACGGCATGCGCGTACTCCTTGGAAGCGTTGCCCATCATAGCAATGCCATTCGTTCGCAGGGCAACCGTGTGGCCTTCTTCGCGGGCTTGCCCGCTCCCACAGGGATATCACTGCCCTCAAGAGCCGCGTTTCACCTGTGGGAGCGGGCGAGCCCGCGAAGAAACCACCACGATCCAACAGACCACAGCCGACTGCTGTAAACTCCTTGCCAACCACGCCCCCTCCTTCGAGTCTGTGATGCACAAAGAAACCGAACTCAAGCTCCGCGCCAGCCGCGAGACCCTTGCCGCCCTGCGCGAGCACCCTCTGCTGAAAAAGCGCAACAAGTCCGGCTGGCAGACCCGCGAACTGACCAACCAGTACTTCGACACCCCCGAGCGTGAGCTGTCCGCCGCGCGTGTCGCCCTGCGCCTGCGCCGCGATGGCGATGTGGTCATCCAGACCCTCAAGTGCCGCGGCCAGAGTGTGGCGGGCCTGTCCGAGCGCAACGAGTACGAGTGGAACCTGGACAAAGCCAAGCTCGACCTGAAAAAGCTCGACGCCACCTGCTGGCCCGAGCAACTCGCCGAGCTGGACAAAAAGACCATCAAGCCACTGTTCACCACCGACTTCACCCGCGAGTTCGCTGAAATCGCCTGGGGCCGAGGCAAGAGCAAAGTCGTGATCGAGGCCGCGCTGGACCAGGGCTTCGTGGTGGCCGGCAAGCGCAAGGAAGAGATCTGCGAGCTGGAACTCGAACTGCGCGAGGGTGAACCGCAAGCCCTGCTGGAACTGGCCGCCGAGCTGGCCGCCAGCCTGCCACTGATGCCCTGCGACATCAGCAAGGCCGAGCGTGGCTACCGCCTGCTGGAGCCGGACAGCTACGAGCTGGGCCTGCCGCACACCGAGCTGGACGCCGAAATGGCCGTGGACGACGCCTACGCCGCGCTGGCCTGGCAACTGCTGGGCAGCAGCCAGCGCCTGGCTGAGCAATATCGCCATAATGGCCACTGGCGCCTGCTGCAGGATTGGGTCGCGTGCCTGAGCGAGCTGCGCGCCATCACCGCCAGCCTGGGCCAGGCCGCGCCGCGTGCCACTACCCGCGACCTGCGCAGCAGCCTTGATGCCTTGCTGGAAGACTGGCGCCCGCTGGTACAAGCCGGCAACGATGACGAAGACATCCGCCGCGCCGCCCCCGAGCAATTCGCCGAAGAGCTGGAGGACGTGCGTTGGGGCCAGTTCTCGCTGGAAACCTCGCGCTGGCTGCTGGCCCGTGCCTGGACCTCAGAGCGCAAGGGCCGTGGCGAACGCCAGGGCAAAGCGCAACTGGCCAGCTGGCTGGGGCATTTGCTGGGCGAAGAAGGCCGAGCGCTGAAGCTGCCGCTGTACACCCAGCGCCCGGAAGACCTGGCCGAGCAGTTGCCGCGTATCGAACAGCTGCTGGCCTGGCTGCACCATGCCCGTCAGGTACTGGAGGCGCCGCAGATGGACCGCTTGTATGGCGACCTGAAGAAACTGCATGAGCTGGCAGAGCTGCCGATCAGCGATGAAGTGCTTGAGGCACGTATCGAGCAAGCTCGGGCTGTGGACCAGAGCCGTGGCTGGAAGCACCTGCTCAAGGCGTGATACCGCGTCGCCTGCTTCGCGGGCGCGCCCGCTCCCACAGGAAATTGCGCCAGGCCTGAAGCCTGCACAGGACCTGTGGGAGCGGGCAAGCCCGCGAAAGCTTTACCGCGACAGTGGCAGGCTGGTGGTGGACTTGATCTCCGACAACGCCACAATCGAATTCACTTCCTGAATCCCCGGCACGTTCGACAGCTTTTCGAAGAAGAATCGCTCATAAGCCTCGATATCCGCGGTGACGATGCGCAGCAAAAAGTCCACCGCCCCCATCAGCACATAACACTCCAGCACCTCCGGGAAGCCGCGGATTGCCTCGGTAAACTCGGTAAAGTTGGAGCGCCCATGTGCATTCAGTTTCACCTCGGCAAAAATCTGCGTGTTCAGGCCAACCTTCTTGCGGTCCAGCAAGGTCACCTGCCCGCGAATCACCCCCTCCTCCTTCAAGCGCTGGATACGCCGCCAGCACGGCGATTGTGACAAGCCCACACGCTCGGCGATCTGCGCGCTGGACAGAGAAGCGTCCTCTTGCAGCAGTTCTAGAATACGGCGGTCGTAGGCGTCCAGCTCGCTATGCATTATTCAATCTCTTGAAAGCCAATATCTGAATTAATCAATTCGCTAACATTGCGAAATGATCAAATCATAGCGAAAAAATACCGCCACCAAAGTGCAAAAATTTCTCCCACATTCGCGGAGACCAGCATGAACGCACAGCCCCGTACCGACGCCTGGGCCGCCAGCAACGTCCATAGCACCGTCCACTATCGCCTGCAGGCCGAAGCCGAACCCGACAGCTTGTGCCGGGTACTCAACCTGTTTGCCCTGCAATTCCTGACCCCACACAGTGTGCAGGTGAGCCAGCACGAGGATTGGCTGAACATCGAGGTGGGCATCGGCGGGCTGAGCTGGCACAGGGCCGAGGTGATTGCGCAGAAACTGCGCAACCTGGTGTGCGTGGGTGAAGTGAGCCTGACCAACCAGCAGCGGGTGGAACTGGCGGTGGTCTGAGGTATCCGTTGTTCCTGCTCTGGCCCCTTCGCGGGCACGCCCGCTCCCACAGGTCCAGCGCAAGCCTCGAACGCTGTGCAGATCCTGTGGGAGCGGGCGTGCCCGCGAAGAGGCCAGTACCGGCAGCGCAAAATCCCGAAACCCTTCACCGCCATCAACCTCCCCACGTCCGGCTAGCCTTTATCAGCACACCCTCATCAGGCACGGACGCAACCATGCACACCCCCGACAACCCGGCACTCGACCTCAAGCGCGTGCTCCAGGCCCTGCTCGCCGACCGGCACCTGCACGCCAATGACACCCTGCAAGTCCTGGAACACGCCGCCGCCCACCCGGCCAGCCACCCGCTTGAGCAGATAGCCGCCTGCAGACTGGAGAACCGCCTGCACCCAGGCCAATGCCTGGACCTGGATCACCTCTGCCAATGGCTGGCCAACAAGGTCGGCCAGCCCTACCTGCGCATCGATCCCATGCAACTCGACCTGCCCCAGGTCAGTGGGCTGATCTCGCCGGCGTTCGCCCAGCGCCACGGCATTCTCATCGTCGCCGCCGACGCCACCAGCGTCACCGTCGCCAGCGCACAACCCTATGAGGACGACTGGCATGCCGACCTGGCTCATAGCCTTGGCCGGCCCATCCGCCGCGTGCTGGCCAGCCCGTTGCAAATCCGCCAGTCAGCGCAGTCGTTCCAGCGCCTGGCCCAGTCGGTCAAGGGCGCGCAATACCAGCAGGCGGCCAGCCTGGGCGAGCTCGAACAGCTGCTGGAGCTGGGCAAACGCCAATCCGAAGCCAGCGCCGATGATGCGCACATCGTGCATATCGTCGACTGGCTGCTGCAGTACGCGATTGAACAGCGCGCCAGCGACATTCACCTGGAGCCGCGCCGCGATCAGGGCCGTCTGCGCTACCGCATCGACGGCCTGCTGCACAGCGTTTACAGCTTCCCCGCCGGCGTAACCCTGGCCCTGATCAGCCGCCTGAAGCACCTGGGGCGCATGGACGTCGCGGAAAAACGCCGGCCGCAAGATGGCCGCCTGCAAAGCCGCCTGCCAGGCGGTGGCGAGGTAGAACTGCGGCTGTCGACCCTGCCAACCCCGTTTGGCGAGAAGCTGGTGCTGCGCCTGTTCGACCCGCAGCAGTTGCAACAAGGCTTCGACCGCCTGGGCCTGCAAGGCCGGCAACTGGCCCAGTGGCAAAGCCTGTTGCAGCAGCGCCAAGGCATCATCCTGGTTACCGGCCCCACTGGCTCCGGCAAGACCAGCACGCTGTACGCCAGCCTCAAGCTGCTGGCCACGCCGCAGGTCAACCTGTGCACCATAGAAGACCCGATTGAACGACTTGAGCCGGCCTTCAACCAGTTGCAGGTCCAACCGGCCCTGGACCTGGGCTTTGCCGACGGCGTGCGGGCTTTACTGCGCCAGGACCCGGACATCATCATGATCGGTGAAATCCGCGACCGCGAAACCGCGCTGGTGGCGGTGCAGGCAGCCCTGACCGGGCATCTGGTGCTGTCGACCCTGCATACCAACGACGCCTGCGCGGCGATCACCCGCCTGCAAGAGCTGGGGGTGGCCGACTACCTGATCAAGGCGACCCTGGTCGGGGTCATGGCCCAGCGGCTGGTACGTACCCTGTGCATGGATTGCCGGGCGACGGCAGCAGCCAACTGCCGCACCTGCCGGGGTACCGGTTTTCATGGGCGCACGGGGTTGTTCGAACTGCTCGAGCCCAGCGACAGCCTGCGGGCACTGATCTGCCCGAACGCCGACCTGACCCGATTGCGGCGCCAGGCACTGGCCGACGGCCTGGTGGACCTACGCCGTTGTGGCGAGGCGAAAGTGGCCAGTGGGCAGACGCGAGAGGAAGAAGTGCTGCGCGTCTGCAGCTGACGAAAAGCCTATGTATTCAGGAACTTGCCTCGCCTGAAAAGATCCAACCGCGCATCTTCAACCCCTCACCCTTCGAGGTGTTTCAACATGCGTCTCAAAACCGCCATCGCTGCCGCTGCCTTGCTTTCGCTGCCTGTGGGCTCGGCCATGGCCGATACCTTCTGGCGTAACATAATGACTTCCGGTGCGACCACGGCATCGAGCTACCTGACCTCGCGGGATCACAAGCTGGTAGTAGCGGCACAGGATGATGCCGGCAGCTTCGTGGCCAGCGAGGGGGCCATTCGTGGGCCGTTTCTGGAAGCGGCGTTGAAGCAGGTACGGGCTGAGAACGCGGGGATGCAAGCTTCCGATATGGAACTGGCCAATGCCATCCTGGCCAAGAATGCGGTAGCCGAGTAACCGCGTCGCCTGCTTCGCGGGCTTGCCCGCTCCCACAGGAGTTGCACAATATTCAAGCCCTGCACGGTCCCTGTGGGAGCGGGCAAGCCCGCGAAGAAGCCACCACCAATCTCAGCGATACGCCTCCACCGGTACACACGAACAGAACAGGTTCCGGTCCCCATACACGTTGTCGACCCGGTTCACCGCCGGCCAGTACTTATGCTGGCGCACGTGGGCACTGGGCGCCACCGCCTGCGCCTGGCTATAGGGCCGATCCCACACCCCCAGCACATCCTCCAGCGTATGCGGCGCATGCTTGAGCGGGTTGTTCTCCGCCGACCAGTTGCCTTCCTGCACCTGGGCAATCTCCGCGCGAATCGCCAGCATCGCCTCGATAAACCGGTCCAGCTCGGCCTTCGACTCGCTCTCGGTCGGCTCCACCATCAGCGTGCCCGGCACCGGGAACGACATGGTCGGCGCATGGAAGCCATAGTCCATCAGGCGCTTGGCCACATCTTCCTCGCTGATGCCGGTCAGCGCCTTCAACGGCCGCAAGTCGAGGATGCACTCGTGCGCCACGCGCTGGTTGCGCCCGCGGTACAGCACCGGGAAGGCCCCGCCCAACTGGCTGGCCAGGTAGTTGGCCGAGAGGATCGCCACCTCGCTGGCATCAGCCAATTGCGGGCCCATCATGGCGATGTACATCCAGCTGATCGGCAGAATGCTCGCGCTACCCCAGGGCGCGGCACTGACTGCGCTGTTGTTAGGGTCCAGGCCGGGCACCGGCACCACCGGGTGGCTGGCGACAAACGGCTTGAGGTGCGCGCGGATGCCGATCGGCCCCATGCCCGGGCCACCGCCGCCGTGGGGGATGCAGAAGGTCTTGTGCAGGTTCATGTGCGAAACGTCGGCACCAATGTCGGCAGGGCGCGCCAAACCCACTTGGGCATTGAGGTTGGCACCGTCCATGTACACCTGGCCGCCGTGCTGGTGCACCACTTCGCAGATTTCGCGAATGCCCTCCTCGTACACACCATGGGTCGAGGGGTAGGTGATCATCAGGCACGACAGGCGCTCTCCGGCGGTGCTGGCCTTGGCCTTGAGGTCGGCCAGGTCGACGTTGCCGTCGTTGTCGCAATCGACAATCACCACCTCCATTCCGGCCATCTGCGCTGACGCCGGGTTGGTACCGTGGGCCGACGACGGGATCAGGCACAACGTGCGCTGCGGTTGGTGGCGGCTGCGGTGGTAGCGGGTAATCGCCATCAGGCCGGCGTACTCGCCCTGGGCGCCGGAGTTGGGCTGCATGCAGATGGCATCGAAGCCGGTGATCACGCACAACCAGCTTTCCAGCTCGTCGATCATCGCCTTGTAGCCGGTGGCCTGCCCCGCCGGGGCAAATGGGTGCAGTTGGGCAAAACCGGGCCAGGTGATGGGGATCATCTCGCTGGTGGCGTTGAGTTTCATGGTGCACGAGCCCAGCGGGATCATCGACTGGTTCAGGGCCAGGTCCTTGTTCTCCAGCTGCTTGAGGTAGCGCAGCATTTCGGTTTCGCTGTGGTGCAGGTTGAACACCGGGTGAGCGAGGATGGGTGAACGCCGCACCAGGCTGGCCGGGATGCCTTCGGGCAGGGCCAACTGGTCAAGGGCGGCGATCTCCAGGCCGTGATCCACACCGAGGAAGATGTCGAGCAAGCGCAGCACCGTCTGTTCGTTGCAGGTTTCGTCCAGGCTCACGCCAAGGTGCCCGCGGCCGAGGATACGCAGGTTGATCTGCGCGGCTTCGGCGCTTTCGATAATGGCCGCCTGGGCACCGCCGACATCCAGGGTAAGGGTGTCGAAGAAATGCTGGTTGAGGCGCTTGATGCCTTTGGCTTCAAGCCCGGCAGCCAGGATGAAGGTCAGCCGGTGTACGCGCTGGGCGATGCGTTGCAGGCCTTCCGGGCCGTGGTAGACGGCGTAGAAGCCAGCAATGTTGGCCAGCAATACCTGGGCCGTGCAGATGTTGGAGTTGGCCTTCTCGCGGCGGATATGCTGCTCACGGGTTTGCAGGGCCATGCGCAGCGCGGTGTTGCCACGGGCGTCGCGTGATACGCCGATGATGCGCCCGGGCATGGCCCGCTTGTAATCGTCGCGGCAGGCGAAGTAGGCGGCATGTGGGCCGCCGTAGCCCATCGGCACGCCAAAACGCTGGGTCGAACCCAGCACTACATCCGCGCCCAGTTCCCCAGGCGGCGTGAGTACCACCAGGCTGAGCAGGTCGGCGGCCACGCAGGCCATTGCCTGCTGGCTGTGCAGCTGGTCGATCAGCGGGCGCAGGTCGCGCACCTCGCCATGGGTATCCGGGTATTGCAGCAAAGCGCCAAACACCGAGTGTTTGCCAAGGTTATCCACAGTGTCGACGATCAGCTCGAAGCCAAAGCCCTCGGCGCGGGTCTTGAGCACCGACAGGGTCTGCGGGTGGCAGTGCTGGTCGGCAAAGAAGGCGTTGCTCTTGTTGCGCGCCACCCGCTTGGCCAGGGCCATGGCTTCGGCGGCGGCGGTGGCTTCATCGAGCAGCGACGCATTGGCCAACGCCAGCCCGGTGAGGTCGATGACCATCTGCTGGAAGTTCAGCAACGCCTCCAGCCGGCCCTGGGCGATTTCGGGTTGGTACGGCGTGTAGGCGGTGTACCAACCGGGGTTTTCCAGCACGTTGCGCAGGATGACCGTAGGCGTGATGGTGCCGTGGTAGCCCATGCCGATCAGGCTGGTCCACACCTGGTTCTGTGCGGCGTAGCCGGCAAGTTTGGCCAGGGCGGCCTGCTCGTCCAGTGCCGGGGGCAGGTCGAGGGCGCGATTGAGGCGGATGTCTGGCGGTACGGTCTGCTCGATCAGCTCAGTGCGGCTGGCAACGCCCAGCGCGTTGAGCATGGCCTGCTGCTCGGCAGCATCCGGGCCCAGGTGGCGACGCAGGAAAGGGTTGAGCTCTTGCAGTTGATGCAGGGACGGCGACTGGGACATGACGACGCTCTCTTCCTGAAACAGCTCTCATGGAGACTTACAAGTCTAGGAAGGGATTGCCGATTGTGCGGGGAAACTTGCTTTGCAGGGCTGGCCTCTTCGCGGCTAAAGCCGCTCCCACAGGGACCGCACAAGTATCAGACGCTGTGCAGTACCTGTGGGAGCGGCTTTAGCCGCGAAGCAGGCGACGCGGTCTTACTCGCCGATCGCGGCCTTGTAGGCAGCAGCATCCAGCAGCTTTTCCAGCTCGGCAGGGTTGCTTGGCTTGAGCTTGAAGATCCACGACTCATAAGGTTCTTCGTTGAGCAGCTCCGGGCTGTCTGCCAGGTCTTCGTTCACCGCGATCACTTCGCCATCCACCGGGGCGTAGATGTCCGAAGCGGCCTTGACCGACTCGACCACGCCAGCAGCATCGCCAGCGGCAAACACCTTGCCAACTTCGGCCAGCTCGACGAACACCACGTCACCCAGGGCTTGCTGGGCGTGGTCGCTGATGCCCACGGTGACGGTGCCGTCGGCTTCCAGGCGAGCCCACTCGTGGCTTTCGGCAAAACGCAGGTCGGCGGGGATATTGCTCATGTCTTGAATTCCTCGATTGGCTCAGCGGTACGCCCGCCGGTTATAAATGGTTCAGATCAGGATCTTGCCGTGGCGCACGAAGGTCGGTTTGACCACCCGCACCGGGTACCACTTGCCGCGAATTTCCACCTCGGCCCGATCACCGGTGGCCATGGGTACGCGCGCCAAGGCAATGGACTTGCTCAGCGTAGGTGAGAAACTACCACTGGTGATCTCCCCTTCGCCAATGCCTGATACACGCACCACCTGATGGGCGCGCAACACGCCGCGCTCCTCCAGCACCAGGCCGACCAGCTTTTCCTGCACGCCGTTCTCGATTTCCGCCAGCAGGCCGGCGCGGCCGATGAAGTCGCGCTCAGCCGGCTCCCAGGCGATACTCCAGCCCAGGTTGGAGGTCAGCGGTGTGTGGGTTTCATCGATATCCTGGCCGTACAGGTTCATGCCGGCTTCCAGCCGCAGGGTATCGCGGGCGCCAAGACCACTGGGCGCGATGCCGGCGCCAACCAGGTCGTTGAAGAAGGCTACCGCCTGCTCACCCGGGAAGATGATCTCCAGGCCGTCCTCGCCGGTATAGCCCGTGCGGGCAATGAACCAGTCGCCTTCGCTGACGCCCTCGAACGGGCGTAATTCGCGGATCAGCGCAGCGCGTGCGGGGCTGAGCAGGGCCGCAACCTTTTCGCGGGCATGCGGCCCCTGGATGGCAAGGATGGCAAGGTCGGGGCGGGGCTGGAAGCCCACGGCGAAACCGGCCCGCTGCTGCTGTAGCCAGTCGAGCACTTTGGCCCGGGTGGCGGCATTGGTAACCAGGCGGTAGCCGCCTTCTGTGCGGTAGACCAGCAAGTCGTCGATTACCCCACCCTGCGCGTGCAGCAGCGGGCTGTACAGTGCCTTGCCGACGTCGTCGAGGCGGGCCACGTCGTTGGCCAGCAGGCGCTGTAGCCAAACGCAGGCATCGGTGCCCTCGACGTCGATCACGGTCATGTGGGAAACATCGAAAACGCCGCAGTCGCTGCGCACCTGATGGTGCTCCTCGACCTGCGAGCCATAGTGCAGGGGCATGTCCCAGCCACCGAAATCGACCGTCTTGGCGCCTAGCGCCAGGTGCAGGTCAAACAAAAGCGTGCGCTGTCCCATGGGTTTCTCCTTCCGGGCGTGGCGAAGCGGCGGCGGTCGATGACGTTGCTCGTCAGCTCTTCTTGTTTAACACCCGTCGCGCGAATGCCGCGCATTGTAGCCGCAAGGTGGCAAGCTGGCACCCTCAGTCACTGTGACCGGGTCGACGTGCCGAACGGCGGATCAGGCCGATGACCGGCAGCAACCCCACCAGCACCAGCGTCAACGCCGGCAGCGAGGCACGCGCCCACTCACCTTCGCTGGTCATCTCGAACACCCGCACGGCAAGGGTGTCCCAGCCGAACGGTCGCATCAGCAAGGTGGCCGGCATTTCCTTGAGCACATCGACGAATACCAGCAGCGCAGCGCTCAGGGCGCCGGGCACCAATAGCGGCAGATACACCTTGAAAAACAATCTCGCGCCACCGACGCCCAGGCTGCGGGAAGCCTCGGGCAGTGACGGGCGGATACGCTCCAGGCTGTTCTCCAGCGGCCCATAGGCCACCGCGATGAAGCGCACCAGGTAGGCCAGCAGCAACGCCGAGAGGCTGCCCAGCAGCAGTGGCTTGCCTGCCCCGCCCAACCAGCTGGACAGCGGGATGACCAGGTGGTTATCGAGGTAACTGAAGGCCAGCATGATCGCCACCGCCAGCACCGAGCCAGGCAACGCATAGCCCAGATTGGCTAACCCGACACCGGCACGGATCGCACCAGTCGGCGCCTGGCGCCGGGCAAACGCCAGCAGCAGCGCCACGCACACGGTGACCAGCGCCGCCATGCCACCCAGGTACAAGGTGTGCAGCACCAGGCCGACATAACGCTCGTCCAGGTCATGCCGACCGCGCTGCCAGAACCACGCCAGCAACTGCAGCAGCGGGATGACGAAGGCGCAGGCGAACACCAGCAGGCACCAACCGCTGGCCAGCAGCGCCTTGACCCCGCGCAAGTGGTACAACGCCTGCCCACGCGGGCGCTCGTTACCGCTGCGGCTGGCCCCGCGGGCACGGCGCTCGCCGTACAGCACCAGCATCACCGCCAGCAACAGCAGGCTGGCCAGTTGGGCGGCACTGGAAAGGCTGAAGAAGCCGTACCAGGTCTTGTAGATGGCAGTGGTGAAGGTGTCGAAGTTGAACACCGCCACCGCGCCGAAGTCGGCCAGGGTTTCCATCAGGGCCAGGGCGATGCCGGCACCGATCGCCGGCCGCGCCATGGGCAGGGCCACACGCCAGAATGCTTGCAAGGGTGACAATCCCAGTACCCGCGCTGCCTCCATCAGGCCCTTGCCCTGGGCCAGAAAGGCCGTGCGTGCCAGCAAGTAGACGTAGGGGTAGAACACCAGCACCAGAACGATGATCACCCCACCGGTGGAGCGCACCCGCGGCAGGCGCATGGGCCCGAACACTTCGCGCAGGGCGCTTTGCACCGGGCCGGCGAAGTCCAGCAGGCCGACGAAGACAAACGCCAGCACGTAGGCCGGGATGGCGAACGGCAACATCAGCGCCCAGTCCAGCCAGCGTCGGCCGGGGAACTCGCAGAGGCTGGTGAGCCAGGCCAGGCTGACGCCCAGCACGGTGACGCCGATGCCGACGCCCACCACCAGGGTCAGGGTATTGCTGAGCAGGCGGGTCATCTGGGTGTCGAGCAGGTGCGACCAGATCTGCGTATCGACCGACTGCCAGGACAACAGCAACACGCTCAGGGGCAGGAGGACCAGGGCGGCGATCAGGGCGACCGGGAGGTACCAGCGGCGTTGGGGGGTGTGGGGCAAGTTGAATGTCTCTGTGGCTGAATTGCGACCGCTTTGCGGTCGTTCGCGGGCATGCCCGCTCCCACAGGGCTCGCACAGCAATTGAACCCTGTGCAGTTCCTGTGGGAGCGGGCGAGCCCGCGAAAGGGCCCTTGCAGGCCCCAAAAGCTTAAAGCCTGGCGCTTAGTTGTAGCCAGCCCGATCCATCAGGCGGATGGCTTCAGCCTGGCGCTTGCCGGCAATTTCCACTGGAATGGTGTCGGCCTTGAAGCTGCCCCACGCCGCCACTTCCTCCGAAGGTTTCACCTTCGGGTTGGCCGGGAATTCCTGGTTGATGTCGGCGAACAGCTTCTGCGCCTCCTCGCCGGTCATCCATTCCACCAGCTTTTTCGCCGCTTCCGGGTGCGGTGCGTGCTTGGTCAGGCCAATACCCGACAGGTTCACGTGCACACCACGGTCACCCTGGTTTGGCCAGAAAATCTTCACCGGCAGGTTCGGGTTCTGCTTGTGCAGGCGGCCGTAGTAGTAAGTGTTGACCACGCCCACGTCGCACTGGCCGGCCTCGATGGCCTGGATCACTGCGTTGTCGTCGGAGAACACGTCGGTGGACAGGTTGTTGACCCAGCCTTTGACGATTTGCTCGGTCTTGGCCTCGCCATGGGTTTCGATCAGGGTGGCGGTAAGCGACTGGTTGTACACCTTCTTCGCCGTGCGCAGGCACAGGCGGCCTTCCCAATGTTTGTCGGCCAGGGCTTCGTAGGTGCTCAGCTCTTCGGGCTTGACCCGCTCGGTGGAGTAGATGATGGTGCGCGCGCGCAGGCTCAAGCCGGTCCAGTCATGGGACGAGGCACGGTACTGCGACGGGATGTTCTGGTCGATGATGTCAGACTTGATCGGCTGCAGGATGCCCATCTGCTCGGCCTGCCACAGGTTGCCGGCGTCGACGGTCAGCAGCAGGTCGGCCACGCCGTTGTTGCCCTCGGCCTTGATGCGCTGCATCAGCGGGGCTTCCTTGTCGGTGATGAACTTGATCTTGACCCCGGTCTTGGCGGTATAGGCATCGAACACCGGCTTGATCAGCTCGTCGATACGCGAGGAGTACACCACCACTTCGTCCGCCGCCTGGGCGGTGCCGCCGAACAGGGTCAGGGCCAGGGCGGCCAGTAGGGGCTTGCGTGGCAACATGTGAAGCACTCCTCGGATCGTTTGAGAGGTGCAAATGGTAGTGAATCCCATTTTCTGGCTCATCTACCTAGCAGTTACCGGATGTTGCAAAGCGGCCCCGACAATCTCAAGCCTTTGCCAGCTCCGGCAGGTCACCACTCAACCCCAGCGCCTGGCGCACAAACACCGCCTTGGCCTCCGGCATCTGCTCTACCAGTTTCAACCCGCTGTTACGCAACCAACGCAACGGCAACGGATTGGCCTGGAACAACCGCTCAAAGCATTCCATCGCCGCCATCAGCGCCAGGTTATGCGGCATGCGCCGCCGCTCGTAACGGCTCAATACCTTCACATCTGCCAGACGCTCTCCACGCTCGCAGGCATTGACCAGCACTTCGGCCAGCACTGCGGCATCGAGAAAGCCCAGGTTCACGCCCTGCCCGGCCAGCGGGTGAATGGTGTGCGCCGCGTCGCCGATCAAAGCCAGGCCTTCATCCACATAGCGCTTCGCGTGGCGCTGGCGCAGCGGCACACACACCCGCGGGTCGGCCTGCAGCACATCGCCCAGGCGCCCTTCGAACGCCCGCTCCAGAGCCTTCAGGAAGGCTGGTTCATCAAGCGCCATCAGTTGCTCGGCATGCTCCGGGGTAGTCGACCACACAATCGAGCACCAGTCCTGCTGGCCATCGCGGGTCAATGGCAGGAAGGCCAAAGGCCCTTCATCGGTAAAGCGCTGCCAGGCCGTGGCCTGGTGCCCGGCGCTGCAACGCACGCTGGTAACGATGGCATGGTGCAGGTAATCCCACTCGCGGGTCTCGCAACCGGCCAGGCGGCGCACGGCCGAATTGGCGCCGTCGGCCGCGATCACCAGCGGCGCACGCAACTGGCGGCCATCGGCCAGGGTCAGCAGCCATTCATCGCCGGAGCGGCGCAGCTGCTCCAGCCGGGCATTGGGCAGCAGACCGATGTCACTGTCGTGCAGGCGCTCCAGCAAGCCATCCTGCACCACGCGGTTCTCGACGATATGGCCGAGCACCTGGGCATGCACGCTGGCCGCCGAGAAGTGAATCTGCCCGGTGCCACTGCCATCCCACACATGCATGTCGGCGTACGGCGTGGCACGCCGCTGGGCAATCCCGTCCCAGGCGCCAAGGCGCTCCAGGATGCGCTGGCTGGCCGCCGACAGCGCGCTGACACGTGGCTCGAACGGGGCCTGGGCATCGAATGGCTTGACCGTGAGCGGCCCGCCATCGAGCAAGAGGATTTGCAGGCCGCTGTGGCGCAACGCCAGGGCCAGTGCGCTGCCGACCATACCGGCACCGACAATCAACAGATCTGCGCGCATTTCCATGCCTTACGCCAGCCTCGCTTGCGGCTTGAGCCGCACATATAGGGTTTTATCGACCCGCGCCACCAGCTCGCCGGCACCGTCGCGGATATCGACCTGCAAACGCGGCAGGCACTTCTTGCCGGTGGCGGTCTGCTGGCGGATGTCGTCCAGCAGTACGTCATCGACGTGGAATTCGGCATACACCGGGCCTTTGCCCGGCGAGATGAAATCGATGCTGGCGGCTTTGTCCCAGACGATGTAGTCGCGGCCCAGTTGCTCGATCAGCAACAACATGTAGAACGGGTCAACCATCGAATACAGGCTGCCACCGAACTGCGTACCGACATAGTTGCGGTTCCAGCGGGTCAGCTTCATCGCCACCTTGATGCTGCGCAGGTCCGGGCTGATGGACTGCACGCGGATGCCAGCGCCCAGGTATGGCGGGTAGAGGTTCAGTATCCAGCGCAGCATGCGCGCCCGGCGTGCCAGTTTACGCGGGTTGCTCATGCCTGGCCCCGCAAGTCGGGACGGGTACCCAGGCCCATGGCCTGGCGAGCGAACCAGCTTTTGGCCGGCGGCAGCAGGTCGAGCCCGAGCAGGCCGAGGTTGCGCCCGAGCGCCAGCAACGGCTGGTTGCTGCCGAACACCCGCGTGACCTGGTCGGAAAAACCGATGGTCATGGCCTGGTCCAGCCGTTGGCGCTGGTGATAGGCCTGCAAGGTGGTCAGGTCACCGGGCTGCTGCGGGCCAGCCAGCAGCGCATCAGCCAGCGACTGCACATCGCGCAGCGACAGGTTGAAGCCCTGACCGGCAATGGGGTGCAGGCTGTGTGCAGCATTGCCCAGCACGACCAGGTGCGGCCGCACCTGCTCCTGGGCCTCGATCAGTGAAAGCGGGTACAGGTGCCGTGCGCCGACCTGGCGCAACGCCCCCAGGCGATAGCCAAACACGCCCTGTAGCTCACGCAGGAAGCTGCGCTCGTCGATGTCGGCCAGGCGCCGCGCATCCATGCCCTGGCGGGTCCACACCAGCGCACAGCGGTTATCCGGCAGCGGAAGCAGGGCCATGGGGCCTTCTTCGGTGAAACGCTCGAACGCCTGGCCGCCGTGGGCCTCACCTGGGGTGATGTTGGCGATCAACGCGCTCTGCTGGTAAGGCGTGTGACGCACGTGAATGCCCAGTTGCTCGCGCAGGCCGGAGCGGCCGCCATCGGCCAGTACCGCCAGGTCGCACTCCAGCTGGGTATCGTCATTCAGGCGCAGGCGGTAACCACCGTCGATGGCCTGCATCGAGGTCACTTCTGCCGGGCAGCGCCAGCTCACTACCTCACTGTCCAGCCCTTGCCACAAGCATTGGCCCAACCAGGCGTTTTCCACCACGTAGCCCAACGCCGGCACACCCTCTTCCAGGGCATCCAGGCGCGTGGCGCCGAAGCGGCCGCGGTCGGACACATGAATTTGCCGGATCGGCTCGGCGCGGCGGCCGATGGCCTGCCACAGGCCCAACTGCTGATAGATCTGCTGGGTGCCGAACGACAACGCCGAAGAGCGCGCATCGTAGCTGGGCTGGAAGCTGTCGCCAGGGGCGAACGGCTCGATCAGCAGGATCTTCCAGCCGCGCGCCTTGGCCCCGGCCTGCAGGGCCAACGCCAGGCTTGCACCCACCAGACCACCGCCGATGATCGCCAGGTTTACCCGGTTCATGCCGCATCCTTGCGGGCGGCCTGCATCAGCGCCTCGATCTCGGCGACCGTGCGCGGCACGCCTGAAGTCAGGATTTCACAACCTTGCCGGGTCACCACCACGTCGTCCTCGATCCTTACACCAATGCCGCGCCACTTTTTGGCCACGGCCTGATTGTCGGCACCAATGTAGATGCCCGGTTCGACGGTCAGCGCCATGCCGGGCTCCAGCACCCGCCACTCGCCGCCCACCTTGTACTCGCCCACATCGTGCACATCCATGCCAAGCCAGTGCCCGGCACGGTGCATGTAGAAGGCGCGATAGGCCTCGCTGTCGATCAGCGCCTGCACCTCACCGGTGAGCAGGCCCAGTTCCACCAGGCCTTCGGTAATCACCTTCACGGTCGCCTCATGGGCGTGATTCCAGTGCTTGCCCGGGGCGATCTCGGCAAAGGCCGCCGCCTGGGCCTTGAGCACCAGTTCGTAGATGGCCTTCTGCTCGGGCGAAAAGCGCCCGCTGACCGGGAAGGTGCGGGTGATGTCGCTGGCGTAGCAGTCGATTTCGCAGCCCGCGTCGATCAGCACCAGGTCGCCATCCTTGAGCGGGGCGTCGTTCTGCTGATAGTGCAGGATGCAGCCATTGCGCCCGGCCGCGACGATCGAGCCATAGGCCGGCATCTTCGCGCCGCCTTTGCGGAACTCGTAGTCCAGCTCGGCTTCCAGGCTGTATTCGTGCAGCCCGGCGCGGCAGGCCTGCATGGCCCGCACATGGGCCCGCGCCGAAATGTCTGCGGCCGCGCGCATCACTTTCACTTCCGCTGCCGATTTATACAGGCGCATGTCGTGCAGCAGGTGATCCAGCGCAACGAACTCGTTCGGCGGCTGGGCACCCAGGCGGGCCTTGGAGCGGATCACGTTGATCCAGTCCATCAGCCGGCGGTCGAACTCGGCATTGCTGCCCATGGCGCTGTACACCCGCTCGCGGCCTTCTATCAGGCCCGGCAGGATCTCGTCGATATCAGTGATGGGGAAGGCGTCGTCGGCGCCGAAGTCGCGCACCGCGCCTTCCTGGCCGGCCCGCAGGCCGTCCCACAGCTCACGCTCGGGGTTGCGTTCACGGCAGAACAGCACGTACTCGCCATGCTCGCGCCCGGGAATCAGGGCAATCACCGCCTCAGGCTCCGGGAAGCCGCTGAGGTACTGGAAGTCGCTGTCCTGGCGGTACACATGCTCGACGTCGCGGTTGCGGATGGCAACTGCGGCGGCGGGCAGGATGGCGATGCTGTTGGGGACCATCTGCGCCATCAGCGCCTTGCGCCGACGGGCATACTCGCCCTTGGGAATGTGGCTCATGGGCAGATTACCCCCGGTTGATCAATGCAGCGATGGCTTGGGCGCGGGTGCGGCCGGCTTGGCCAGCTCGGAGAACAGCAGCAGAGGCGCCACACGCAGGTATTCCATGACTTCCATGTAGTCGCTCTCGCCGTCTTCGGATTCTTCGAGCGCTTCTTGCACCTGGGAAATGGCCACCAGGTCTTGCAACACCTCCTTGGCCTCGTCGGACAAGTCCTTGCCGCCGGCGTTCAAGCCGAAACCGGTGATGAAACCTTGGCACCACTGGCCCAGCGCGGTGGCGCGATCGCTCAGTGCGGCGTCATCGGTAGGCAGCAGCAGGACGATGGCCATGTCGTCGCTGGTGAGCTCGCCCTTGACCATTTCCTGCAGGCCGACCAGGGCGTTGCGTACGGTGTCACCGGGTTCGGTTTCCAGCAGCTGGGCGGCATCGGCCAGCCAGCTGTCGGCGTCAAAGCCGGCACCGGCGCAGCTGCGGCCGATCAGCAGGCCGTGCAGTTCGGCCGGGGTGACAGGGTGGCCATTGCTCGAAAGCAGCATGGCGAAGGCAATGTAAGGCGATTGGGTATTGGGCATGGGCAGCTAGGCGCCAGACGGCGCAATGACTAGAATGGAGGCCTTGTATCCTAGCACCGGCAGGCGCGCCAAGACCATCGGCACTGGCCGTCGGCACCCAGGGAGAGGCATCATCGCCAGGTGACTCAACGACGGAGCGAATCGAGTGCAACCTACGCAAGAGAACGACCTGCAGGCACTGATGAGCCGATTCGAGTTGCTGATCGAACGCGTCGAGCAACTAAAACGGCAAAATGCACTCCTAGTAGCTCAGGAAAGATCCTGGCGCGAAGAGCGCGCCCACCTCATCGAAAAGAACGAGATCGCCAAGCGCAAAGTCGAGTCGATGATTTTACGCCTCAAGGCTCTGGAGCAAGACTCATGAGTTCAAGCAATAGCGTCACCGTGCAGATCCTCGACAAGGAATACTCGATCATCTGCCCGCCGGAAGAGCGCAACAACCTGGTCAGCGCCGCGCGCTACCTGGACGGCAAGATGCGCGAGATCCGCAGCAGCGGCAAGGTGATCGGCGCCGATCGCATCGCAGTGATGGCGGCATTGAACATTACCCACGAAATGCTGCATCGCCAGGAAGACCGCGCCGATGCCCCGGTCAGCGGCACCAACCGCGAACAGGTGCGCGACCTGCTGGATCGCGTGGACAAGGCTTTATCCGACGACACGGATACCAAAATCGGCTGAGATTGGTATACTGGCGCCACTCCCTGGTGGATGCGCCAGTCGGTTATGTCCCTGAGCCGATACGCACAACCACGGGGGTTGCACGCTGGGGCCGGTGTGCATGTCCGCCCGACGGAAAGCCTTAACGCCCCCTGCAATCTCCACCTTGAACTTTCGGGTTCAAGGGCTACACCGACAGCGGTCTGATCGGGGAGCCTGAATTTTCTTGCCCGCCTGCTCCGGCGGGCAATTCGTTTTGGTCAACTGCCTTGAAGTTGGCCAGCACTCCTGGGATCGCCCGTGCCATGACCGACACCGCGCCGCTCACCCGCCCCCAGCTTCGTCGCCTGCTTCGCAATGCCCGCCGCGCCCTCAGCCCTGCCCAGCAACGCCAGGCAGCCCTTGGCCTGTACCGCCAACTGGCGCAGAACCCGCTGTTCCGCCGCGCCCGGCACATTGCCCTGTATCTACCCAACGACGGTGAAATCGACCCTTGCCTGCTGCTGCGCGAGGCCCAGCGCCGCGGCAAGCGCACCTACCTGCCCGTGCTGCACGCCTGGCCGCGCACGCGCATGGTGTTCCAGCGCTTCGAACAGGGTGAAAAGCTCAAGCCCAATCGCTTCCGCATTCCCGAGCCGGTGACCGACCGCAAGCGCCAACGGCCAATCTGGGCGCTGGACCTGATCCTGCTGCCGTTGGTCGGTTTTGATGAAGTGGGCGGGCGCTTGGGGATGGGCGGCGGTTTCTATGATCGCAGCCTGGCCTACCAGGGGCGTCGCAAAACCTGGAAAAAGCCTTTGCTGATGGGGCTGGCCCATGAATGCCAGAAGGTCGAACGGCTGGCACAGGCCAGTTGGGATGTACCGCTGCAGGGCACGGTCTCGGACCGTGGCTGGTACCTGGCGCCGCGTTGAGCGGCACCAGCGGGGGCATCAACGTTGCGGCTGGCCGGCGTCGACCGGCATCTGATAGGCGTTGTCCAGCTTGCGCTCCCAGAACCCTTGCGCATAACCGGTAGTGACCACACCCAGGCCAAAAATGAACACCAGGATCCACAGCAGATCCGGCTTTTTACGTTGATTCATCGAAGATTGCCCCCCAGGCAAACTGTTCAGTGCACGGCGACTTTCTGGGTGCCGCCGGCGCATTGCGCTTTAAACGGGGCGCATTTTCCGACAACCTGCGTCCGCACGCAAACCTTGACGCCAACCGGCTGTCGGTTTCGTGCAACAGGTTATTTCAAACCTTTTCAGGAGCAGCATCCATGGCCTACTGGCTGATGAAATCCGAGCCCGACGAGCTCTCCATCGAAGCCCTCGGCCGCCTGGGCGAAGCGCGCTGGGACGGCGTGCGCAACTACCAGGCGCGTAATTTCCTGCGGGCCATGAGCGTTGGCGACGAATTTTTCTTCTACCACTCCAGCTGCCCGCAACCGGGCATCGCCGGCATTGCCCGAATCATTCGCGCAGCCTACCCCGACCCGACCGCGCTGGACCCGCAAAGCCACTATTACGATGCCAAGGCCACGGCCGAGAAGAACCCGTGGAGCGCGGTGGATGTGGCCCATGTGCAAACCCTGCCACGGGTGCTTGAACTGGGCTGGCTGAAGCAGCAGGCCGGCCTGGCCGAGTTGCCACTGGTGCAGAAAGGCAGCCGCCTTTCGGTGATGCCGGTGACGCCCGAGCAATGGGCGGTGATTGTGGCGTTGCGCTGAAAAAGCGGCCAACGCCAAGGTTTGCTGTCGAACGCGCCCTGTAGGAGCGGCCTTGTGTCGCGAAAGGGCTGCAAGGCAGCCCCGGCGATTTCGGCGTTGATGCTGAAACCGCGGGGCCGCTCTGCGGCCCTTTCGCGACACAAGGCCGCTCCTACAGGGGGCGCGCCACTCGGTGAAAGCGGGTTACTGCACGATCAGGTTGTTGAACAACAGGTCTTCAACAATCGGCTTGCCCTCCTCCGCCTCCAGCACCTGCTGCACTTGCTTCAGCGCCTCTTGGCGAAGGTGTTCCTTGGCCTCGACGTTGCTCATGCTGTCTATAGTCTGCTGGGTGAACAAGGCCACCAGCTGGTTGCGAATCAGCGGTTCGTGGTGCTGCACCGCCTTGGCGGCTTCGTCGCCGGTCACCCTCAGGGCCACGTCGGCCTTGTACACGCGCAGCCGTGGGCCGCCGTCGAGGGCATAGTTGCCGACAAAGGGCGGGCTCAGGCTGATGTAGGCGACCTTGGGCGCCCCTTCCTTGGCTTCCTCGGCCATGGCCGCAGCCGGCAGCAGCAGCGCCAGTACCATCAAGATCCACGCTTTCACGAATTCGCTCCTCATTACAGTTGGCGCCAGCTTACCCAGCATGCCGCACAAACCCAAGCCCGGGCTTGTGCCGCCACTTATGCCTGCACATCAGGGCGGGCCATGCTCGTTGACCCGGCAGGCGGCCCTCCTACACTTATCGGCCACTACCCGCAAAGGAATAGCCCCGATGAAAGCTGTGTTGTGCAAAACCCTGGGCCCGGCGCGCAACCTGGTGCTGGAAGACGTGGCCAGCCCGCTGCCGAAGAAGAACGAGATCCTGCTGGATGTGCAGGCCGCCGGGGTCAACTTCCCCGACACCCTGATCATCGAAGGCAAGTACCAGTTCCAGCCGCCACTACCGTTCTCCCCGGGCGGCGAAGCCGCGGGGGTGGTTGCGGCAGTCGGGGAAAAGGCCGGCGCGTTCAAGGTGGGTGACCGCGTGATGGCGCTGACCGGCTGGGGCGCGTTCGCCGAGCAGGTGGCGGTGCCGTTCTACAACGTGCTGCCGATCCCGGCGAGCATGGACTTTACCACCGCTGCGGCGTTTGGCATGACCTACGGCACGTCCATGCATGCCTTGCGTCAGCGTGGCCAGCTGCAAGCGGGCGAGACATTACTGGTGCTGGGCGCTTCCGGTGGCGTCGGCCTGGCGGCGGTGGAAATCGGCAAGGCCATGGGCGCACGGGTGATCGCAGCGGCCAGCAGTGCCGAGAAACTGGCCGTGGCCAAAGCGGCCGGGGCGGATGAGCTGATCGACTATAGCCAGGCCAGCCTGCGCGAAGAGATCAAGCGGCTGACCGGTGGCCAGGGTGTGGACGTCATCTACGACCCGGTCGGAGGCGAGTTGTTCGAGCAGGCGGTGCGCGGGCTGGCCTGGAATGGCCGGTTGCTGGTAGTGGGCTTTGCCAGTGGGACCATCGCGCAGTTGGCGGCCAACCTGGTGTTGCTCAAGGGCGCGGCGGTGCTGGGAGTGTTCTGGGGGGCGTTTGCACAACGTCAGCCGGAAGACAACGCGGCCAACTTCAGGCAGCTGTTTGCCTGGCATGCCGAAGGCAAGTTGAAGCCGCTGGTTTCGCAGACTTATCCACTGGCCGAGGCTGGGGCTGCCATTGAAAAGCTGGGGCAGCGGCAGGCTGTGGGCAAGTTGGTGGTGCTGGCGAAGTAAGACAGTTCTGGCCCTTTCGCGGGCAAGCCCGCTTCCACAGGGATCTCACCAACCTTGAGAAATATGCAGTACCCGTGGGAGCGGGCTTGCCCGCGAAAAGGCCGGTACAGGTTACTCACACTTCGCGCAGGTTATGGCACCGCCTGAACCGCGCCTCCAGGTTGCGATCGGGCATCTGGTGGCTGCGCAGGGCATTCAATGTCTGTTCAACATAATCGCGCGTGGTGCCATAGCGCCCCTTGGCACTGGCCAGGATCTGGCTAAGCAAGGTATCCGGCAGGTTCCCCGCATAGCAAGGCAAATGCCGCTCCAGCACAAAGCCCAGGGCCTGGACCTTGCTGCCATCGCCAAGGCGGCAGCTGAGCCAGTGCGGCCGGTAGGCCGGGTACGGCATCTCCCGCTGCCACAGGGCCATCAGGGAGTCATCCAGGTTGCTTTCATCCAGCCGATAGGCAAAACCGCTGCAAGAGCCACCCCGGTCCAGGCCAAACACCAGCCCAGGGGTTTCCGGCGTGCCACGATGTTCATGCGACCACAGGTACAAACCGCGGTGATAACCATGTACCCGCGCGCGCTGGCGTTCCACCGAGTTGCACTCAGGCCGCCAGATCAACGAACCATAGGCAAACAACCACACTGGCCCGCCCTGATGGCGTGACATAGTCATTTGCACGGAGTTGTACAACTGGTCACGCGTATGTTGCTGACCAAAGTCGAGTGCCGGAGGATATGAAACTTCCCAAGACATACTTTCGAGTGCCGACATAAGCTGCCGCCATTGCCCCTGTGAACTACGGATGTAGCGCGATTCGATTACCGTGCGGCTCAAGACCGCGGCGCCTCGGGCGCTTACAGTAACCATAGGACAAATAGGCGGAAACACTCAAGCCCTCGCGACAGAGTTTCATGCGAGGTTCCGACGATTGGGAATTACTGTTTCAGTACCAGTGAAAGTTATTAGCCAAGGCGGTAATAATTACCGCCTTATACCCAAGCTTTCAAACTTCGGTTATTAACCGCGTGGTGCGTAGGCAAACACATCCGCACGCATACGGTGCGCATCCATTCCGGCTTCGACCAGGGCATCGAGCGTGGCATAGATCATGTTTGGCGAACCGCTGGCGTACACATGCACGGTATTGAGGTCGGCGATGTCTTCGCAAACCGCCTCATGCAGCATGCCGCAACGGCCTTCCCAACCGCACAGGTCGCTGACTACCTGATGCAGGAACAGGTTGGGCAGGCGCTGCCATTCGTCCCAGTGCTCGATCTGGTAGAAGTCTTCGGGCCGTCGCACACCCCAGTACAGGTGCACCGGGTGCTTGAAGCCCTTGGCCCGGCAATGTTCGACCAGGCTGTGCATCTGGCCCATGCCGGTGCCCGCCGCGATCAGTACCAGCGGGCCGTCGGGCAGCTCGGCCAGGTGGGTGTCGCCAAAGGGCATTTCGATGCGCGCCAACCCGTCACGCCTGAGTTGGTCAATCAGTTGCAGCGCACTGGGTTCACGCGCCAGCACATGCAGCTCCAGCTCACGCCCTGCATGGGGTGCGGAGGCCAACGAGAAGGCCGCCTGCTTGCCGCCCTCGCGCTCGATCATCAGGTACTGCCCGGCGTGGTAGCGCGGTAGCTTGCCGGCAGGCGCACGCAGGCGCACCCGCCAGACGTCACCACCGACGTCGACGCACTCACTGACGCTGCACGCCAGCTTGCGCACCGGCAGCTCGCCCAGGGCGAGCACACCATCCCAGAGCAACACACAGTCCTCCAGCGGTTCGGCAATGCAGGTGAACAACTCGCCATGGTCGCGGACTTCGCCGTCCTGGCGTACCCGGCCTTCGACCAACAACGCGGCGCAGACATGGCAATTGCCATTGCGGCAGCTGTTCGGGCAGTCATAGCCCAGCCGCCGCGCTCCATCCAGGATCCGTTCCCCGGGTTCGAGCGCCAGCACCGCCCCGGACGGCTGCAACGTTACCTGCATCAATCTATTCCCAACTGATCCCACAGCTCATCGATACGGCGGGTGACGGCTTCGTCCTTGACGATGACCCGTCCCCATTCGCGTGTAGTCTCGCCCGGCCACTTGTGCGTGGCATCCAGGCCCATCTTCGACCCCAACCCCGAAACCGGCGACGCGAAGTCGAGGTAATCGATCGGGGTGTTGTCGATCATCACCGTATCACGCTTGGGGTCCATGCGCGTGGTGATGGCCCAGATCACATCGTTCCAATCGCGGGCGTTGATATCGTCATCGGTGACAATAACGAACTTGGTGTACATGAACTGTCGCAGGAACGACCACACACCCAGCATCACGCGCTTGGCGTGGCCCGGGTACTGCTTTTTCATGGTAACCACGGCCATGCGGTACGAACAGCCTTCCGGCGGCAGGTAGAAGTCGGTGATTTCCGGGAACTGCTTCTGCAGGATCGGCACGAACACTTCGTTCAGCGCCACACCCAGGATTGCCGGCTCATCTGGCGGCCGGCCGGTGTAGGTGCTGTGGTAGATCGGCTTTTGCCGGTGGGTGATGCGCTCGACGGTGAACACCGGGAAGCTGTCCACTTCGTTGTAGTAGCCGGTGTGGTCGCCATACGGGCCTTCCGGGGCCATTTCACCCGGGTGGATCACGCCTTCCAGGATGATTTCGGCGGTGGCTGGCACCTGCAGGTTGCTGCCACGGCACTTGACCAGCTCGGTGCGGTTGCCACGCAGCAGGCCGGCGAAGGCATATTCGGAGAGGGTGTCCGGCACCGGGGTCACGGCACCGAGAATGGTCGCCGGGTCAGCGCCCAGGGCCACGGCCACCGGGAACGGCTGGCCGGGGTTTTTCTCGCACCACTCGCGGTAGTCGAGGGCGCCGCCACGGTGGCTGAGCCAGCGCATGATGACCTTGTTGCGGCCGATCACCTGCTGACGGTAGATGCCCAGGTTCTGGCGGTCCTTGTTCGGGCCGCGGGTAACGGTAAGGCCCCAGGTAATCAGCGGCGCCACGTCACCGGGCCAGCAGTGCTGGATCGGCAGCGCGCCGAGGTCGACGTCGTCACCCTCGACCACCACCTCCTGGCACACCGCGTCCTTGACCACTTTCGGCGCCATCGACACGACCTTCTTGAAGATCGGCAGCTTGGACCAGGCGTCCTTCAGGCCCTTCGGCGGCTCCGGCTCTTTGAGAAAGGCCAGCAGCTTGCCGATTTCGCGCAGTTCATCGACCGACTCGGCGCCCATGCCCATGGCCACGCGCTCCGGGGTACCGAACAGGTTGCCGAGCACCGGGATGTCGAAGCCGGTGGGCTTTTCGAACAGCAACGCCGGGCCCTTGGCACGCAGGGTGCGGTCGCAGACCTCGGTCATTTCCAGGACGGGGGAGATCGGAACCTGGATGCGCTTGAGCTCGCCGCGCTGTTCCAGGCCACGGATGAAGTCGCGCAAGTCGCGATACTGCATGCAGGAGCCTCGTGTTGGCCGTATCGGTCGGGGGTGCAGAGTGTAGCGCCTAAGGAGGCAAAATGGCCAAAGGAGTCTGTTCAGCTTCCGTGGTGTTGCTCGCTGCTGCGCGAAACCACTTTCGACAGCCCGATTCCCAGGGCTTGCAGCACCTTCAACACGGTCGACAATCTTGGATCACCATCTGCTGCCAATGCTCGATAGAGATTTGGACGCGCAAGCCCAGTCGCTTGGGACAGATTTCCCATGCCGCCGCGTGCTTCTGCCACGCGTCGAACCGCCGTCAGAAAACCTGCGGCGCCACCAGGCTCATCGATTTCCTCAAGCGCCACGGCGAGATAATCGATGGCGAAGGCCTCGTCGCTGCGAAGCATTTCTAGAACACTTTCTTCATGGGAACGTGTGCCGGTCATAGCTTTACCTTGTGCCTGCGCCAAAGTGATCTGGCTTGGTCAATATCGGCTTGCTGCCGGTCTTTTGAACCACCACCGAGCAGGAAAATAATCCTCCGCCCAATGGTGGCGTAATAGATGCGGTAGCCTGGCCCGAAATCCAGTTTCATCTCGAACACGCCATCACCTACTGGCTCGGTCACGCCAAAATGGCCCTGCGCTGCCCGGTCGACCCTTGTAGTAATTCGCGCTTTCACCCTTGTGTCACGAATGGTGCCCAGCCATGCCTGGTAGAGATCCACGCCGTTGGCGGATAGAACGTGATGAACTGCGTACATCCATACTGTACCTTAAAAGAGACAATTCCGTGTCATTCTTTTGATCAGTCAGCTATGCGAGCTGATTATTAGCGGGCGCCACAGTGCTTTGAGGGGTATGGCAACCCGCAGGCAGCATGGTGCCCGGCATTGCAGGTGCTGGCGAACGGTGTTTTGTGACAAACAGCAAAAAGCCGGGTTTCCCCGGCTTTTTGCGTGCCCCTGCGAAGCTTACTTACGCTTCATCGACAAGAAGAACTCGTCGTTGGTCTTGGTCTGCTTGAGCTTGTCGACCAGGAACTCGATGGCGGCGATTTCGTCCATCGGGTGCAGCAGCTTGCGCAGGATCCACATGCGCTGCAGTTCGTCGTCGGCGGTCAGCAGCTCTTCGCGGCGGGTACCGGAGCGGTTGATGTTGATGGCCGGGAACACGCGCTTCTCGGCGATACGACGGTCCAGTGGCAGCTCCATGTTGCCGGTGCCCTTGAACTCTTCGTAGATCACTTCGTCCATCTTCGAGCCGGTTTCGACCAGCGCGGTGGCGATGATGGTCAGCGAGCCGCCTTCCTCGATGTTACGCGCAGCACCGAAGAAGCGCTTTGGCTTCTCCAGGGCGTGGGCGTCGACACCACCGGTCAGCACCTTGCCGGAGCTCGGGATCACGGTGTTGTAGGCACGCGCCAGACGGGTGATGGAGTCCAGCAGGATGACCACGTCCTTCTTGTGCTCGACCAGGCGCTTGGCCTTCTCGATCACCATTTCGGCAACCTGCACGTGGCGGGTTGGCGGCTCGTCGAAGGTGGAGGCGACCACTTCGCCGCGCACGGTGCGCTGCATTTCGGTCACTTCTTCCGGGCGCTCGTCGATCAGCAGGACGATCAGGTGGCACTCGGGGTTGTTACGGGTGATGTTGGCCGCGATGTTCTGCAGCATGATCGTCTTGCCGGCTTTTGGCGGAGCAACGATCAGGCCACGCTGGCCTTTGCCGATCGGGGCGCACAGGTCGATGACGCGGCCGGTCAGGTCTTCGGTGGAGCCGTTACCGGCTTCCATCTTCAGGCGCTTGTTCGGGAACAGCGGCGTCAGGTTTTCGAACAGGATCTTGTTCTTGGCGTTTTCCGGGCGGTCGAAGTTGATGGTATCAACCTTCAACAGGGCGAAGTAACGCTCCCCTTCCTTCGGCGGGCGGATCTTGCCGACGATGGTGTCGCCGGTACGCAGGTTGAAACGACGGATCTGGCTAGGCGAGACGTAGATATCGTCCGGGCCGGCCAGGTAGGAGGCATCAGCCGAGCGCAGGAAACCGAAACCATCCTGGAGAATCTCCAGCACGCCGTCACCCGAGATCTCTTCGCCGCTCTTCGCGTGCTTCTTCAGCAGGGCGAAAATCACGTCCTGTTTGCGCGAACGGGCCATGTTTTCGATGCCCATCTGTTCGGCCATTTCCAACAGATCGGTAATCGGCTTTTGCTTGAGTTCAGTCAGGTTCATAAGGGGAGTGACGTAATCATGTAAGAAGGGAGAATTAAGCTTCTGGCTTAATGAGGCCGCGCCGCTAGATGGCGACAGGATCGCGTACTGATTCGAATTAGGGATGCTTCGGCGACGGCGTGTAGAGGGCACTGGAAAAGCAGTGCGAGGCCGAATGTAACACTTGCTTTTTTCTGCGTCTAGTGCTCTGAAAAAGAAAAGCCCCGCATTTGCGGGGCTTTTTCACATCACAGATGGGCGTCGAGGAACGCGGCCAGCTGCGACTTGGACAGTGCGCCAACCTTGGTGGCTTCGACGTTGCCGTTCTTGAACAGCATCAGCGTCGGGATACCACGCACGCCGTGCTTGGCCGGGGTTTCCTGGTTCTCGTCGATGTTCAGCTTGGCGACGGTCAGTTTGCCCTTGTAGGTTTCGGCGATGTCGTCCAGTACCGGAGCGATCATCTTGCATGGACCGCACCATTCAGCCCAGTAGTCAACCAGTACAGCACCTTCAGCCTTCAGTACATCGGCTTCGAAGGTAGCGTCGGTGACGTGTTTGATCAGATCGCTGCTCATGGAAATCTCCAGGGTCGTAAGCAAAAAAACGTGGCCCATGATAGCCGCACCCAAGCCCGACAGGAAGCCGCGGACGATTGAGTGTAACTATAGTTGTGCAAGACGCCGCGAATCGAAACTGTCACACAAGCGTCATAGCATCGAATGGCACATTGCCTTGCATCAACGCCTGGCGTGTCACGCGTTGGCGACAGCCTGCTATCGTGGCACGATTGCCAGGTTAACGACCGAGAACAACCAGATCATGCCGCATACCATCGCGAAGAACCTGTCCCTGATCGCCGCCATCGACCTTGGCTCCAACAGTTTTCACATGGTCGTGGCCAAGGCCCACCATACCGAAATCCGCATCCTCGAGCGGCTCGGCGAGAAGGTTCAGCTGGCCGCCGGCATCGGCGAGGACCGCCTGCTTAGCGAAGAAGCCATGGAACGGGGGCTTGAATGCCTCAAGCGCTTCGCCCAGCTGATCAACGGCATGCCGGCAGGCGCCGTGCGCATCGTGGGCACCAACGCCCTGCGCGAAGCCCGCAACCGCAACGCATTCATCCAGCGCGCCGAAGCCATCCTCGGCCACCCGGTGGAGGTGATCTCCGGCCGTGAAGAAGCGCGCCTGATCTACCTGGGCGTGTCGCACACACTGGCGGATACCCCCGGCAAGCGCCTGGTGGCCGACATTGGCGGCGGCAGCACCGAATTCATCATCGGCCAGCGCTTCGAGCCGCTGCTGCGCGAAAGCCTGCAAATGGGCTGCGTCAGCTTCACCCAGCGCTACTTCCGCGACGGCAAGATCACCCCTGCCCGCTATGCCCAGGCCTACACCGCTGCCCGCCTGGAACTGATGAGCATCGAGCATGCCCTGCACCGCCTGACCTGGGACGAGGCCATCGGCTCGTCAGGCACCATCCGCGCCATCGGCGCCGCCATCAAGGCCGGCGGCCTGGGCAATGGCGAGGTCAACGCCGAGGGCCTGGCCTGGGTCAAGCGCAAGCTGTTCAAGCTGGGCGAGGTCGACAAGATCGACTTTGACGGCATCAAACCGGACCGCCGCACCATCTTCCCGGCAGGCCTGGCGATTCTCGAAGCCATCTTCGATGCCCTGGAACTGCAGCGCATGGACCACTGCGACGGCGCACTGCGCGAAGGCGTGCTGTTCGACCTGCTGGGCCGCCACCACCACGAAGATGTACGCGAGCGAACGCTCAATTCGCTGATGGAGCGCTACCACGTGGACCAGGGCCAGGCCGCACGTGTCGAGCGCAAGGCCCTGCACGCCTTTGACCAGGTGGCTGACACGTGGCAGCTGAAAGATGGCAACTGGCGCGATCTGCTGGGTTGGGCGGCAAAAGTGCACGAAGTGGGCCTGGATATCGCCCACTACCACTACCACAAGCACGGCGCCTACCTGATCGAGCACTCCGACCTGGCGGGCTTCTCCCGTGAGGACCAGCAGATGATGGCCTTGCTGGTGCGCGGCCACCGCCGCAATATCCCCAAGGACAAGTTCGCCGAGTTCGGCGATGAAGGCGTACAGCTGATCCGCCTGTGCGTGCTGCTGCGCTTCGCCATCCTGTTCCACCACATCCGCGGCAACCAGCAAATGCCTAAAGTGGTACTAAAGGCCGGAGACAACAGCCTGGACGTGGCCTTCCCGGAAGGCTGGCTGGAGCAGAACCAGCTGACCCAGGCCGACTTCGCCAACGAGGCGGAGTGGCTGACCCGGGTCGGCTTCGTCCTCAGCGTACGTTGAGCAGCGGGTTGCTCAGGCGCTCCAGCAGGGTCGCCTGAGCACTGCGCGGGTTCTGGTTGCCAGTCGGGGTGCTGCGCACGTAGCGCCCGTCTGGCTGCAAGGTCCAGGCGTGGGTGTTGTCGGTCAGGTAGCCTTCCAGCTCCTTCTTCACCCGCAGCAACAGCTTCTTGCCTTCCACCGGGAAGCAGGTTTCCACGCGCTTGTCGAGGTTGCGCTCCATCCAGTCGGCGCTGGACAGGTAGATCTGCTCTTCGCCGCCATTGAGGAAGTAGAACACCCGCGTGTGCTCCAGGAAGCGGCCGATGATCGAGCGCACCTGGATGTTGTGCGAAACCCCCGGAATGCCTGGGCGCAGGCAGCACATGCCACGCACTATCAGGTCAATCTTCACGCCCGACTGGCTGGCCTTGTACAGCGCCTTGATGACCTTGGCGTCGGTCAGTGAGTTGAACTTGGCGATGATGTGCGCTGGCTTGCCATCGAGGGCGAACTGGGTTTCCCGCGCGATCATGTCGAGCATGCCCTTCTTCAGGGTAAACGGCGCGTGCAGCAGCTTTTTCATGCGCAGGGTCTTGCCCATGCCGATCAACTGGCTGAACAGCTTGCCGACGTCTTCGGTCAGGGCGTCGTCAGAGGTCAGCAGGCTGTAGTCGGTGTACAAGCGGGCGTTGCCGGCGTGGTAGTTACCGGTACCCAAGTGCGCGTAACGCACGATCTCACCCTGCTCGCGGCGCAGGATCAGCATCATCTTGGCGTGGGTCTTGAAGCCGACCACGCCGTAGATCACCACCGCACCGGCCGCTTGCAGGCGGCTGGCCATCTGCAGGTTGGACTCTTCGTCGAAGCGTGCGCGCAATTCGATCACCGCGGTGACCTCCTTGCCGTTACGCGCAGCGTCCACCAAGGCATCGACGATTTCCGAGTTGGCCCCGGAGCGGTACAGGGTCTGGCGCACGGCCAGTACGTGCGGGTCCTTGGCAGCCTGGCGCAACAGGTCGATCACCGGGGTGAAGGACTCGAACGGGTGCATCAGCAGGATGTCCTGCTTGCCGATCACGCTGAAGATGTTGTCGGCGTTCACCAGCAGCTTGGGAATCGCCGGGGTGAACGGCGTGTATTGCAGCTCCGGGTGGCTGTCCAGGCCAGTGATGCTGAACAGACGGGTGAGGTTGACCGGGCCATTGACCTGGTACAGCTCGCTTTCGCTGAGGCTGAACTGCTTGAGCAGGTAGTCCGACAGGTGTTTCGGGCAGGTGTCGGCCACTTCCAGGCGCACGGCGTCGCCGTAGCGGCGCGAGAACAGCTCGCCGCGCAAGGCGCGGGCCAGGTCGTCGACCTCTTCGGAGTCCAGCGCCAGGTCGGCGTTGCGGGTGAGGCGGAACTGGTAGCAGCCCTTCACCTTCATGCCCTGGAACAGGTCGTCGGCGTGCGCGTGGATCATCGACGACAAGAACACGTAGTTGGCGCCTGGGCCACCTACCTCTTCCGGCACGCGGATAACCCGCGGCAGCAGGCGCGGGGCCGGAATGATCGCCAGGCCCGAGTCGCGACCGAAGGCGTCCACACCTTCAAGCTCGACGATAAAGTTGAGGCTCTTGTTCACCAGCAGCGGGAACGGGTGGGTCGGGTCGAGGCCGATCGGGGTAATGATCGGGGCGATTTCGTCGCGGAAATAGCGGCGCACCCAGGTCTTGAGCTTGGGCGTCCAGTAGCGGCGGCGGATGAAGCGGATCTGGTGCTTTTCCAGCTCCGGCAGCAGCACGTCGTTGAGGATCGCGTACTGGCGCTCTACCTCGATGTGCACCAGCTCGCTGATGCGGGCCAGCGCCTGGTGCGGCTGCAGGCCGTCGGCACCGGCCTGTTCACGGGCGAAATTGATCTGCTTCTTCAGGCCGGCGACGCGGATCTCGAAGAATTCGTCGAGGTTGCTGGAGAAGATCAACAGGAACTTGAGGCGTTCGAGCAGCGGGTAGTTCTCGTCCAGTGCCTGTTCCAGCACGCGGATGTTGAACTGCAGCTGCGACAGCTCGCGATGAATGTACAGGCTGCTGTCGTCCAGGCCAGGGACGGCAATTGCCGGAGCCGGCGCGGGTGCAGGGGCTGCGGGCTCGTTCGCCAGCTCCGCTACAGGCTCGGGCTCGGGTGCCGGCGGCAGGTCTGGCGGGGTTTGCACAATCTCTTCGGGGAGCTCTTGAGCATCCTTGATCACGACAGGGGTGAGCACTTCATTATTCATCTGGCGTTCCTGAGGACGTTAACGCCCTATCATCTATTGAGCGGCAAGATAAGCGCCCATTATGACGTCTGTGTTACACACCAGGGCAAGCCATGGTGCGTGCCTTCTGGCATTGTCTGTGTAGGAATTGTTCACGTCGAGACACATTTGGACACTTTCACGAACGCGCGCGAAGGGGTAGGCTGCGCGTTCATTTCGCCAGCACCTCAGAAAATGCTTCAACAATTCCTGCAGGATTTCGGCTACTTCGCCCTTTTTCTTGGCACCTTCTTCGAAGGCGAGACCATCCTGGTGCTCGCGGGATTCCTTGCGTTCCGTGGTTACATGGACATCAAGCTGGTGTGCCTGGTGGCGTTCTTCGGCAGCTATGCCGGTGACCAGTTGTGGTACTTCATGGGCCGCCGCCACGGGCGCAGGATTCTGGCGCGCAAACCGCGCTGGCAGGCGATGGGCGACCGGGCGCTGGACCATATCCGCCGCCACCCCGACATCTGGGTGCTGAGTTTCCGGTTCGTCTATGGCCTGCGCACGGTCATGCCGGTGGCCATTGGCCTGTCTGGCTACCCGCCGCGGCGCTACCTGCTGCTGAACGGGATTGGTGCGGCCATCTGGGCAATAGCCTTGGGCGCCGCCGCCTATCACTTCGGCGCCATTCTTGAAGGCCTGCTGGGCAACGTCAAGCGTTACGAGCTATGGGTGCTCGGTGGCCTGGTGGGGCTGGGCGCCCTGTTGTGGCTGCGCCGGCGCTTCCGCACCCTGCGCGCGGAACGCAAGGCGGCGAGCCAGGCCCAAACCCCAGAGGCTGAGCAGGCTGTAGACCACGAGCAGGACCCAGCCCAGCGGCGCGACCACCGCTAGGCCCGATGCGCCGGCCAGGTACAGCGCCGGCGCAGCCAGCACCAGCCGCGCCATTTCAAGGCGCGCAGCCCAGGGCCGGTTTTCCAGCAACGCGCCCAGCACGAACAAGCCAAACGCCATGAGCGACCAGCCGAGTACCAGGGCGGCGTTCGGCACACGTTCGGCCACATCCATCAAGTAGCTGCCCAACGCCACGTAGAGCACGAACTGCAGCGCCACGTAGGCCTGCTGGGCACGGCCCAGGGCAACCGCGAACTTGCGAAACAACGCCAGGTCCTGCTTGGCCTGCGGGTAGCGTGCAGCCACATCGGCCGGGCGCCAGCCGGTGGGCATGAACCAGATACGCAGCTTGTCCCACAGGCTGGTGGTGCGCCGGGCGTCATGCCAGAGCTGGGCATAGAACTGCAGGTTGGCCCACAGCGGGTTCCAGCTGGCCAGCGCTGTGGTCACCCCGAACACTACCGGTTCGGCAGGGTCTTCCTCCTTGAAGGTACCGAACAGGCGGTCCCAGAGAATGAACACGCCGCCGTAGTTACGATCCAAGTAAACAGGATTCTGCGCATGGTGGACACGATGGTTGGAGGGCGTGATCAACACCCACTCAAGCCAGCCAAGCTTGGGAATGTGCCGGGTGTGTACCCAGAACTGATACAGCAGGTTGAGCGAGGCCACCGTGATGAACACCAGTGGTGGCACGCCCAGCAGCGCCAACGGCAGGTAGAAGATCCACGAGAAGATGAACCCGCTACTGGTCTGGCGCAACGCCGTAGTGAGGTTGTACTCCTCACTCTGATGGTGCACCGAATGCGCGGCCCACAGCACATTGCGTTCATGGCCCAGGCGGTGCAGCCAGTAATAGCAGAAGTCGTACAGGACGAAGGCCAGCAGCCACACCCACCAGGCCTCGGGCGGCAGGCGCAGCAGCGCCATGTGTTCGAATGCCAGGGCGTAGGTCACCAGCCCGAAGCCTTTGGTCAGCAACCCGGTGCTGGTCGACAGCGCGCCGGTGCTCAGGCTGTTGATCGAGTCGGCCAGGGTGAAGTTGCGCTGACCGCGCACACGGTCGGCCACCAGTTCCACGGCGATCAGCACAAAGAAGAACGGCACGGCCAGCAGTATCAGGTCCATGGGTACGGCCTCAGGCGTTATCCACCAAGATTAGGCTGCGCCCGCAGCAACCCCTATGGCGACATCTGCCAAACTAGAGGACATTTAGCGCCTCGACACTGGAGTAGTGAACATGACAAAAAATGTAGCGGTGATTCTTTCCGGCTGTGGCGTGTATGACGGCGCCGAAATCCACGAAAGCGTGATCACCCTGCTGCGCCTCGACCAGCGCGGTGCGCAGGTGCAGTGCTTCGCGCCGAACATTGCGCAGATGCATGTCATCAACCACCTGACCGGCGAGGAAATGCCGGAGTCGCGCAATGTGCTGGTGGAATCGGCGCGCATTGCCCGCGGCGAGGTCAAGGACATCCGCGAAGCCAAGGCAGAAGACTTCGATGCGTTGATCGTGCCGGGTGGTTTCGGGGCGGCGAAAAACCTGTCCAACTTTGCAGTGGAGGGCGCCAATTGCAGCGTCAACCCGGACGTACTGGCCCTGGCTGAAGCCTTTGCCGACGCCTGCAAGCCGGTGGGCCTGATTTGCATCTCGCCGGCGCTGGCGGCAAAGATCTACGGGCCGGGCGTGGTTTGCACCATCGGTAACGACGCAGGCACTGCAGCGGCTGTGGTGAAAATGGGTGGCACCCATGAAGAGTGCGATGTACACGACATTGTCGAAGACACCCAGCGCAAGCTGGTGACGACACCGGCGTACATGGAGGCCAAGTCGATCAGCGAGGCGGCTGGCGGGATCTACAAGCTGGTCGATCGGGTGCTGGAGCTGACCCACGAGTAAGGTTTCAGCCTTACACAACTACCTGACTCTGACGCGCCGCCCTGTGGGAGCGGCCTTGCGTCGCGATAGGGCCGCGAAGCGGCCCCGGGTTTTCAGCTACGCAGCATAAATTGCTGGGGCCGCTTTGCGGCCCTATCGCGACACAAGGCCGCTCCCACAAGTTCTGTGTCTCCTGCAAGGTCAGGGTTTTGACAGCCGGGCAATGATCCGGTCCAGCGCATTGGCAAACGCCTGCTTGTCGCGCTCGCCATAGGCCGCCTGCCCTCCCCCCACCTGGCCTTGCTCACGCAGCTCGGTGAACAGGTTGCGCGCCGCCAGGCGGTCGCCCATGTTGCGCTCGTCGAACTCGCGGCCGCGTGGGTCCAGTGCCGCCACGCCCTTTTTCACCAGCCGGTCAGCCAGCGGCACATCACTGCAGATCACCAGTTCGCCAGGCACGGCGTGTTCCACCAGGTAATCGTCAGCCGCATCCATGCCACTGGGCACAACGATCAGGCGCACAATCGCGAACGCCGGCTTGGCCACGGCCTGGCCCGCCACCATCACCACTTCGAACTTGCGCTTGAGGGCAAACTTGACGATCAGATCCTTGGCCGCCTTGGGACAGGCATCGGCATCGATCCATACACGCATCGGGTTATCTCTTGGTGAACTCAAGGCCCCATCATGCCTCAAGCCAGGTAAAAGCTGGAGCCACCAGGCAGCGCTGGTAAAATGGCGCCAATAATTCAATTACCGCTTATCCGACCCCGCCACTCAGGCTAAACTCGCCACAGCTTTACTGGCCTGCCCGAGCGCGCAATGAACCACCCCCACGAAATCCGCCCAGACCTGGAAGAAGGCATCGATCGCAAGGTGCTGTCGACACTGCGTGCGCGCTTCCTGCAGCTGAACCAAGGGCGACTGCAGCGGGCAATGGAAGGCCTGTCGACGCGCCAGCAACAGGTTCTGACGCTGCTGCCGCTGCTGTTCCACGTGAACCACCCGCTGTTGCCAGGTTACGTCTCGGGCAGCACCCCAGCCGGTGTATCGGGCTACGAGCCAAGTGCCGAGCTGGTTATCGAGGCCCAGCGCCTGGCCCGCTCGTTCACCTACAAGGCCCGCCACGGCAACCCACCGCGCCCGATCCACGGCCTGTTCCTGATGGGCAGCCTGGGTTCGCTGGCCCAGGCCGAGCACAGCGACATGGACCTGTGGGTGTGCCACGCGCCCGGCTTGCCTGAGTTGTTGCTGGACGAGCTGCGCCGCAAATGCCAATTGCTGGAGGACTGGGCGGCCAGCCTGGGTGCCGAGGCGCACTTCTTCCTGATCGACACGCAAGGTTTTGCCCAGGGCCATCGCGATGGCCAGCTGGGCTCCGACGACTGCGGCACCACCCAGCACTACCTGCTGCTGGACGAGTTCTACCGCACCACCCTCTGGCTGGCCGGACGCACCCCGCTCTGGTGGCTGGTCCCCGCCTACCAGGAACACAATTACCACGCCTACACCCAGACCCTGCTGACCAAACGCTTCATCCGCAGCCAGGACGCCCTCGACCTCGGCAACCTGGCGCACATACCGCCGGGCGAGTTCGTCGGTGCGGGCCTGTGGCAACTGTTCAAGGGCATCGATTCACCCTACAAATCGCTGCTCAAGCTGCTGCTGACCGAAGCCTACGCCAGCGAACACCCCGCCGTGCAGTGCCTGAGCCTGGACTACAAGCAGGCAGTGTTTGCCAACCAGCTCGACCTCGACGAGCTGGACCCGTATGTGATGGTGTACCGGCGCATCGAGCGCTACTTGCTGCAACGTGGTGAGCACGCGCGCCTTGAGCTGGTTCGGCGCAGCCTGTACCTGAAGGTGAACAAGAAACTCAGCGATCAGGGCCGTAATCAGGGCTGGCAGCGCCGCCTGTTGCAGCGCCTGGCTGACGAATGGGGCTGGGACGAACGTCAGCTGGCGCTGCTGGACAGCCGCAGCCAATGGAAAGTGCAGCAGGTGGCAGCCGAACGCCGCGAACTGGTGGCCGAGCTGAACCATAGCTACCGCTTCCTCTGCGAGTTTGCGCGCACCCAGAACGCCAGCAGCCGCGCCGACCAACGCGACCTCAATGTGTTGGGCCGGCGCCTGTATGCCGCCTTCGAGCGCCGTGCAGGCAAGGTCGAAGTGATCAACCCCGGCATTGCCCCGGACCTTGCCGAAGGCACCCTCACCCTGGTCCAGGCCCCCAACCGCAAGGAACCCGGCGGTTACCACTGGGAGCTCTACACCGGCAACCTGAATACCCACGAGGTGGACCACTTCAGCCCGGTCAAACGCTGCCGCGAGCTGCTCGAACTGCTGGCCTGGGCACATCGCAATGGCGTGATCGACAGCAGCACGCGCCTGGCGCTGCACCCGGGCATCAGCGACCTCACCGAGTACGAGCTGTTCAACCTGCTGGGCTGCCTGCAACAAAGCATCCCCCTGCCCTTGCCGATCGTCAGCGAAGTGCGCCTGCTGCAGCCCAGTGTTGCCGACGAGGTGCTGTTGCTGGTCAATGTCGCCGTCGACCCACTGCGCCACCACCGCGACCTGAACATCCTGATGACCACCGAGCGTACCGACGCGCTGAGCTATGCCGGCGTGCGCGATAACCTGGTGCTGACCCTGGACCAGGTCACGCTGAACAGTTGGAACGAGGTGCTGGTGCAGCGTTACGACGGCGAGCACGCGCTGCTGCGTTGCCTGCGCGACTTCCTCAACGGCCCGGTACTGCGCGGCCACCGCCCCCGGGTGCGGGTGAGTTGCTTCTGCCAGAGTCGCGCCCAGGCCATCGGCCAGCGCGTCGAGGAAATCTTCGACACCGTGCAGCTGCTGCTGGACCAGGGCCTGAACCACCGCTACCTGTTGCAGGTGGCCCAGCACACGCATGTGCTGGAGCTATTGGCCGGGCATGTCAGCCTGACCACCCTGGCCGACCATGACGCGCTGCTGGAGCACCTGGGCGAAGAGCGCATGGCCTATAGCCCACTTTACCTGGATGCCAACGCCCTGCTGGACCACGACCTGCGCCTGGTCCTGGAGCAAGGCCGCCCGGCGTGCATCCAGGTGTTCTATCGCCTGCAGGGTGGCTGGGCCGAACTGTATGTGCTGGATGAGTACAATGCCCTGTGGCAGCAGCGCCTGCCCCTGCATGACGAAGCGCACCTGCTGCTGCCGCTGCAGCGTTTCCTGCGCTCGGTGGTGATGCGCCGTGATGCCCGGTTGCCGCTGGACAACCAGCGCGCGGCCTCACTGGACATCCATTACGCGCAGCTGGTGCCATCCGGCCCTGGCAAGGCCCGCAGCATCGAGCCGTGCCTGGCCCCGGTCGAGGGTAGCAACCAGCCTTACTACGAGGTGCAGGCCATTGTTCAGGCCGGTGTGGCGGGTGCGGCACATGTGACGCTGTACTGCGACCAGCAGGAGTATTCCGAACTGGAGCATGGTGAGCAGCTGTACGCGGTGGTGGCCCGGCAGATCATCGGCCAGCGGCGTGGTGCCGGGCGGTACCGGTGCTACATCACCGACCTGGACTTGTCCGAACTGCTGGATGACCGGCTGGGGGCGACGCAGGTGTACCTGAGCTACAAGCGGGTGCTGGAACAGGCGTTGAATGAGGGGTTGCAGCAGGTTCTGGCGGAAGGGTCCTGAATTGCCGGAGGTGCTTTGCACCTCATCGCTGGCAAGCCAGCTCCCACATGGATTGCACAAGGCCCAAGGGCAACGCTGTACCTGTGGGAGCTGGCTTGCCGGCGATGGGCCGCAATGCGGCCCCAAAATTTTACAGGTCGAAATCGCCAGCGGCTTCCGGCTGGTATTCAACTTCCAGCAGCTTCAGCTTGAGGGTCTTGCCCCCCGGTGCCGGCCAGTCGATCTGCTCGCCCACCGACAGCCCCAACAGTGCACAACCAATCGGCGCCAAAATCGAAACCTTGCCTTCCGGCCCGGCATCCTTCGGGTACACCAACGTCAGGTGGTAGTCCTTGCCGCTGGCTTCCTCGCGGCAATGCACGCGCGAATTCATGGTCACCACGCCCGCTGGCACTTCCTCGTGACCCACTACCTGCCCGGCGCGGTCCAGCTCCTCCTGCAAGGCGAGCACACCCGGCGTACTCTCGTCGAGGCTGTCGATCAGACGCTCCAGACGCTGTACGTCCAATCGGGTGAGGATGAGGGAAGGCTTGGTGCTCATGATCCAGTCAGACTCCTTTGAACAGGCGGTTTTCGTCGTGCAGATAAAGCAAAACCCCGCCCAAGGGCGGGGTTTGTGAAGGCTTTGGCGTCACCGACGCAGAACCCGACACTACCACAGCCGGGCAAATACTCAAGCCCCTGCGCTTAGTGTGCCTTAGCCTGATCGCGCAGGGCCTGGGCCTCGCGGCAGATCTGCCGGCGCCGCTCGTCATCGGCCGACCGCCATTCGCGGATATGCTCCACATGCCGGTGGCAGCCGGTGCATACCCGCTGCTCGTCCAGCCGGCAAATGCTGATGCACGGCGATGGCACGGCTGGGCTGACATTGCTGTAGAGCGGCTTGGGTGGCCGGACCTGTGCGCTGCTCATGTCAGATGTCGTCGAAGTCCAGCTTCTCGCCGGCCCGCTCCCAGACGATGCGCTCAAGCATTTCGCCCAGCAGTTCTTCGCTCTTCTCGCACACCCACTTATTGATTTCTTCGTCGTAGTCGAAGTGGAAACCACCGGAACGGTCGGCCAGCCACAGTTGGCGCAGCGGCTCCTGACGGCTGAAGATCAGCTGGGCGCCGCCTTCGAACTTGACGGTGAGGACGCCGGCGGAGTTCTCCATGTCCAGGTCCAGGCCGCTCTCGTCGAACAGGTCTTCCAGGGCCTGTTGGGTCGCGTCGACCCGATCATGGAAACGCGCTTCACTCAAACTCATTGCAGGAACCTCGAAATTGGCTGCGTTACAGGCAAGCCGGGCAAGATACGGGCGCAAAGCGCCAGCCGCAAGCTGCTAGCTACAAGCCGCAAGAAAAAGCCCAGCCTACACCCGATAGCTTTTTCTTGCCGCTTGAAGCTTGAAGCTTGCCGCTTCTGCTGCCCCGCCCGGCGGACCGGCCGTTGCATAGGCAAGCCGCCGGTCGCTCGGTATACTCGGGCGCAATACTGCATTTTTCTAAGGATTTCACCCATGAAGCGCCTGATTTCCTCCTTCGCGGCGCTGGTCGCTGTTGCCTGCCTCGTTTCTGCCTGCGGCCAGAAAGGCCCGCTGTATCTGCCTGAAGACGGCGATAACGGTAAAGCGCACAAGGCTCACCAGCACCAGCCAAAAGCCAAGCCGGCCCCGGTACAAGAGCAGCAGCCCGAGCTGCAGACCGAGCCCGGGCAATCGCCTGCGCAGTAAGGAAACCAGATGAACGCTTTCAACTACCGCGACGGTGAGCTGTTCGCGGAGGGCGTGGCCCTGTCGGCTATCGCCGAACAGTTCGGCACCCCGACCTACGTGTACTCGCGCGCCCACATCGAGGCCCAGTACCGCAGCTATACCGACGCCCTGCAAGGCACCGAGCACCTGGTGTGCTTCGCGGTCAAGGCCAACTCCAACCTGGGTGTGCTGAACGTACTGGCACGCCTTGGCGCAGGCTTCGACATTGTCTCCGGCGGTGAGTTGGAGCGTGTGCTGGCCGCTGGCGGGCGCGCCGACCGCGTGGTGTTCTCCGGCGTCGGCAAAACCCGCGAAGACATGCGCCGCGCCCTGGAAGTGGGTGTGCACTGCTTCAACGTCGAATCCAGCGACGAACTGGAGCGCCTGCAAGTCGTGGCCGCCGAGATGGGCAAGGTGGCCCCGGTGTCACTGCGGGTCAACCCGGACGTTGACGCGGGTACCCACCCCTACATCTCCACCGGCCTTAAAGAAAACAAGTTCGGCATCGCCATCGCCGACGCCGAGGCCATCTACGTGCGCGCCGCGCAGTTGCCGAACCTGGAAGTGGTCGGCGTCGATTGCCACATCGGCTCGCAGCTGACCACCGTCGAGCCATTCCTCGATGCTCTCGACCGCCTGCTGGACCTGGTCGACCGCCTCGCCGACTGCGGCATCCACCTGCGCCACCTGGACCTGGGTGGCGGGGTTGGCGTGCGCTACCGCGATGAAGAACCACCGCTGGTGGCCGATTACATCAAGGCCATCCGCGAGCGGGTAGGCAAGCGCGACCTGGCCCTGGTGTTCGAGCCAGGCCGCTACATCGTGGCCAACGCCGGCGTGCTGCTGACCCGCGTGGAATACCTCAAGCACACCGAACACAAAGACTTCGCCATCATCGATGCGGCCATGAACGACCTGATCCGCCCGGCCCTGTACCAGGCCTGGATGGGTGTCAGCGCGGTAACGCCCCGCGAGGGCGAAGGCCGTGCCTACGACCTGGTCGGCCCCATCTGCGAGACCGGCGACTTCCTGGGCAAAGACCGCGTGCTGAACCTGGCCGAAGGTGATCTGCTGGCCGTAGCGTCTGCGGGCGCCTATGGTTTTGTCATGAGCTCCAACTACAACACCCGTGGCCGTTGCGCTGAAATCCTGGTCGACGGCGACCAGGCGTTCGAAGTACGCCGCCGCGAGACCATCGCCGAACTGTACGCTGGCGAAAGCCTGCTGCCGGAGTAAGCCCATGCTGCTGCGTTTTACCAAGATGCATGGGCTGGGCAACGACTTCATGGTCCTCGACCTGGTCAGCCAGCACGCGCACATCCAGCCTAAACACGCCAAGCAATGGGGTGACCGGCACACCGGTATCGGCTTCGACCAGTTGCTGATCGTCGAGGCGCCGAACAACCCGGAAGTGGACTTCCGCTACCGCATCTTCAACGCCGACGGCTCTGAAGTGGAGCAGTGCGGCAACGGTGCGCGCTGCTTCGCCCGCTTCGTGCTGGACAAACGCCTGACCGCGAAAAAGCGCATCCGCGTGGAAACCAAGAGCGGCATCATCGTGCTGGACGTGCAGAACGACGGCCAGGTGAGTGTCGACATGGGCCCACCGCGCTTCATTCCTGCCGAAATCCCCTTCATCGCTGACCAGCAGGCGCTGAACTACCCACTGGAAGTCGACGGCCAGCTGCATTCGATTGCCGCCGTGTCCATGGGTAACCCGCATGCCGTGCTGCGCGTCGACGATGTGCATACTGCACCCGTGCATGCGCTGGGCCCGAAGATCGAAAACCACCCACGTTTCCCGCAGCGGGTGAATGCCGGCTTCCTCCAGGTCATCGACCGCCACCGCGCCAACCTGCGGGTGTGGGAACGCGGCGCGGGCGAAACCCAGGCCTGCGGCACCGGCGCCTGCGCCGCGGCCGTGGCAGCGATCAGCCAGGGCTGGATGGATTCCCCGGTATCCCTCGACCTGCCCGGTGGCCGCCTGCACATCGAATGGGCCGGCCCCGGCAAGCCCGTGGTGATGACCGGCCCGGCCGTACGCGTCTATGAAGGACAGGTTCGTCTCTAAGCGAGTAACCGCCATGACCGATCAGCCCAAGGTTGTACCCCAGCAGTCTGCCGAGCTCGATGCCGAAGCGGTGGTCGCCTACCTGCGCGCCCACCCCACCTTCTTCGCCGAGCACGACGAGTTGCTGCTTGAACAGCGCATCCCGCATCAGCGTGGCGACAGCGTGTCGCTGGTGGAGCGCCAGCTCAAGCTGCTGCGGGACCGCAACATCGAGATGCGCCATCGCCTGTCGCAACTGATGGATGTGGCCCGCGACAACGACCGGCTGTTCGACAAGACCCGGCGGCTGATCCTCGACCTGCTCGATGCCGGCAGCCTGGAAGAGGTGGTGATGGCGGTCGAAGACAGCCTGCGCCAGGAATTCCAGGTGCCCTTCGTCAGCCTGATCCTGTTCGGCGACAACGTCGCACCGGTCGGGCGCTGGGTCAGCAACAGCGAGGCGCAACAAGCCATCGGTGCCCTGCTGGGTGGCGGCAAGACGGTCAGCGGCAACTTGCGCGAACACGAACTGGCCTTCCTGTTCGGTGAAGAACAACGCCGGGAAGTGGGCTCCAGCGCCGTGGCCACCCTTGAGTACCAAGGGCTGCATGGGGTACTGGCGATTGGCAGCCGCGACCCGCAACATTACAAGAGCAGCGTCGGCACCCTGTTCCTCGGCTACATCGCCGAAGTGCTCGGCCGCGTTGTGCCACGCGTTACCCAGACCCTGCGCTCGGTGCGCTGATGGAAGGCCAGCTGGAGGCTTATTGCGCGCACCTGCGCAACGAGCGCCAGGTGTCGGAGCACACCTTGCTGGGTTACCGTCGAGACCTGGACAAGGTCGTCGCCTACTGCAAGGAACACAATATCGCCAGTTGGCAGGCGCTGCAGATCCAGCAGCTGCGCCAGCTGATCGCCCGCCTGCACCACCACGGCCAGTCCTCCCGTAGCCTGGCAAGGCTGCTGTCGGCGGTGCGTGGCCTGTACCGTTACCTCGTCCGCGAAGGCCTGTGCCAACACGACCCGGCCAACGGCCTGAGTGCGCCCAAGGGCGAACGACGGCTGCCCAAGGTGCTGGACACAGACCGCGCCTTGCAGCTGCTCGATGGCGGCGTCGACGACGACTTCATCGCCCGCCGCGACCAGGCGATTCTGGAGCTGTTCTACTCCTCAGGCCTGCGCCTGTCCGAGCTGACCAACCTCGACCTCGATCACCTCGACCTCGCCGCCGGCCTGGTGCAGGTGCTGGGCAAAGGCGGCAAGGCACGCGTGCTGCCGGTTGGCCGCAAGGCCCGCGAGGCACTGCAGGCCTGGTACCGCTTGCGCGGCATCGGCAACCCGCGTGACCGTGCAGTGTTCATTACCCGCCAGGGCAACCGCATCAGCCCGCGGACCGTTCAGCAGCGGGTAAAGGCTGCCGGTGAGCGCGAGCTGGGCCAGCACCTGCACCCGCACATGCTTCGCCATTCCTTCGCCAGCCATGTGCTGGAATCGTCCCAGGACCTGCGCGCCGTGCAAGAGCTGCTCGGCCATGCCGACATCAGCACCACGCAGATCTACACCCACCTGGACTTCCAGCACCTGGCCGCGGTGTACGACAGCGCCCACCCCCGGGCCAAACGCAGCAAAGGCACAGACTCATGAGCATCAAGCTGATCACCTTCGACCTCGACGACACCCTGTGGGACACCGCGCCGGTCATTGCCAGCGCAGAAGTCGTGCTGCGCGACTGGCTCGAAGCCAACGCCCCGGTCCTCGGCGGCGTGCCGGTGGAGCACCTGTTCGCCATCCGCGAACGCCTGGTACAGGCCGAGCCCGGCCTCAAGCACCGCATCAGCGCCCTGCGCCGGCGCGTGCTGTTCCATGCCCTGGAAGAAGTGGGCTACAGCGAGAAACAAGCGCAGGACCTAGCCAACGAAGGTTTCGAGGTGTTCCTGCATGCCCGCCACCAGGTGGAGATCTTCCCCGAGGTACAGCCGGTGCTGGAGATCTTGCGCCATCACTACACCCTGGGTGTGGTCACCAATGGCAATGCCGACGTGAGCCGTCTGGGGCTGGCGGACTACTTCCGCTTTGCCCTGTGCGCCGAAGACCTCGGCATCGGCAAGCCGGACCCGGCCCCCTTCCTGGAAGCCCTGCGCCGCGGTGATGTGGACGCCAGCGCGGCGGTGCACATTGGTGACCACCCCGGCGACGACATTGCCGGCGCCCAGCGCGCCGGGTTGCGGGCCGTGTGGTTCAACCCGCAGGGCAAGCCCTGGGCGGGCGAACAGGCGCCGGATGCCGAGATCCAGCGCCTGTCGCAGCTGCCCGGCGTGCTCGCGCGCTGGCGCTGACAGGGCCGCTTCGCGGCCCATTCGCGGGCACGCCCGCTCCCACAGTGACCGTGCAGGGCTCAGGCCTGCGGTGATCCTGTGGGAGCGGGCATGCCCGCGAAGAGGCCGGCTAGAGCAACCTAAAGCAAACCCGCAGCGACGGGGTACTACTTTGCTTAGCCGCCAGCAAACCTGCGCTGCATGTTTTGACGACGCAGCAACCAAATCAATATGCCGCCTTTGATGAACTCTGAAATAACAATCAAACCGAGCATCAGCCAGGGATTGTAGTCAGGTACCAAGCTGGCCCATACCAACAGTACCGAGAACGACGGAGCAGCGAACAGCAGCCGCCAGGGTATTTGCGCTAATCCGAAATAAATTCCCGCCTTTCGAGCTCCTAGCAGAAGCGCCGCGCTGAAAATGATCGACGCCTGCATAACCAGGTTGATCACCATAAGTACCACAGTGAGCAAGCCTTGCTCGCTCCAAATGCCCAGCATGTTCTGCAGATCCGTAACTACCGGGAAATGCCCACGCCGAATGCTACCTACGACGTAGAGCAATAGATAAAGGGCGTCTAGCCCTCCCCAAAACCGCAATACCCACCCCTCTACTTTTCGTCCGGCGGGCATCATTTCTTTTCTCGGTGCTCATAGGTTTCAAACGGAAGAACTGGTTGCCAGTGCCAGGACTTTCCACTGATCTGCCACTTGTCTTCCCCTTCGAAGAACCGCTGGGTAATAGCACGCAACTCGCCATAGCGATGAATGACAGATCGCGATGCCAAATGATCATCGTGGCTATCAAGGGGAACCCACTGCAGGGTCACGACGCGCGAAGTGTTGTCATAGTCCTTGCCTTCCGAACCGAAAATACGACCCTCGTCACCTAGGGAGCCAAGGCGGTTCTGCAGCATCGCGAATGTATTTTTCAATCCGTCATAATCGATGTCGATGGTGCGCCACTTGCCGGGACCTTTTTCGTTTTCAGCCAGCCTATTGCTCTGGTCAGGCATAGGGAAGCATTGCGCCGCACCTAAGTGACCATCAAGCCTCATAGGCCTGGTTGGATCGTTGGTCAAAAACAGCCACCTGCCGTCTCTGATCTTTTTTGCTGCCCTTTCCAGATCTGGCTCAGAGAGCACTTCCCCGAGCGTGAAACCGCAATCCCTCAGGAAGTCTGTCTTACCCTGCAAGCATTCCCAGCCTCTGAGCGCACGCTTTACTTTCCCCTCAGCAAAGAAAGGGTCTTCTACCTTAGGCAAGTCTTCCTTGCGAAGCTCGCGACGACGAACCAATTTGTCCATAAGTCCTCCAGGCTTGAAGTGTGATGCTTGCCTGGCATCGCAAAAAAGGTCTATCAGATACACCCTTTGTGCCTGTGGGAAATTTCTCTGATTTCCTGGCGCCCACAAAAAAGCCCGCAGCGACGGCGGGCTTTTTTGCGTTCAGCCACTCAGATAGGGCGGCTGCCGTATTTGTTGTCCGGCTTCTTGGGCGGGTCGGCGACCACGTTGGCCTCGACTTCCTGCACCTTGCCACCGCGCGAAAGGAATTCTTCCATCGCCTTGGCCAGCGCATCACGCTCTTTCTGCTTGGCTTCCATGCTCGGCATCTCGTCTACCGAGACAGCCGCCTTGGATTTGCCCTTGGCCGCAGGTGCCGGGCTGCTGTCGTCATCGCCAGCGTCTTCAGCGCCGTCGTCAGCTGCCGCTTCGAGGCCTTCATCACCCTCGTCTTCGTCGCCTACTTCGAGGTCGTCGTTTTCCAGATCGTCGTCGCTCATGTTCTACCTCATGACTTGCGAAAAGCAGGTTAGTTATAGACCAGTGCAGCCGTAGACCGGCAGCCACCAGTGAAAATTCAACTGGCCGTGGGTTAGGCCACTGCCCTTGGGTCGGCGCTCCTGATGGGAGGCGGCACCCAGCAGGCCCTGCTCCTGGCAGGACCTGACAAATCCATTAGCCCCTGCTGGCCACACGCTATTGGCAAGCCTAGCAAAGGCTGGAGAAGTGTGTGGACTACTCATGAAACACCCTTCGGCGCGCATTCTAGCGCGCCCGTGGAAAAAGCAAAGCTCCATAAATGCCCCACGACTTGTAAGTTTTCTACCTACGTCGCGAACGTGCCGGATAAACCGTTTGCCGTGCGGGAAATGCTAAAAATCTGGCAAAAAAATGCCCGGCAAGCCGGGCAAGTTTTTACCGCGTCGCAGTTACAGGTTGTAGCCGCGTTCGTTGTGTTGAGCCAGGTCGAGGCCGACCGACTCTTCTTCTTCGTTGACCCGCAGGCCCATGACCACATCCAGCACCTTGAGGATCACGTAGGTGACGATGGCGGTGTAAACCACGGTGAAAATCACGCCCTTGGCCTGGATCCAGACCTGCATGCCGATGTCGGTGACAGCACCGAAACCGCCCAGCGCCGGGGCTGCGAATACACCGGTGAGGATGGCCCCGATGATGCCGCCAACACCGTGTACGCCGAAGGCGTCCAGCGAGTCGTCATAGCCCAGCTTGCGCTTGAGGGTGGTGGCGCAGAAGTAGCAGATCACACCCGAGGCCAGGCCGATTACCAGGGCGCCCATCGGGCCCACGGTGCCTGCTGCCGGGGTAATGGCGACCAGGCCGGCAACCACACCCGAGGCAATGCCCAGGGCACTCGGCTTACCGTGGCCGATCCACTCGGAGAACATCCAGCCCAGGGCTGCTGCTGCGGTGGCGATCTGGGTGACCAGCATGGCCATGCCGGCAGTGCCGTTGGCGGCAGCCGCAGAACCTGCGTTGAAGCCGAACCAGCCGATCCACAGCATGGCGGCGCCCATCAGGGTGTAGCCCAGGTTGTGCGGGGCCATCGGGGTGGTCGGGTAGCCCTTGCGCTTGCCCAGCACCAGGCAGCAGACCAGGCCTGCGATACCGGCATTGATGTGCACCACGGTACCGCCCGCGAAGTCCAGTACGCCCCAGTCCCACATCAGCGCACCGTCACCGCTCCACACCATGTGCGCGATCGGCGCATACACCAGGGTGAACCAGATGCCCATGAACACCAGCATCGCGGAGAACTTCATGCGCTCGGCGAAGGCACCCACGATCAGCGCCGGGGTGATGATGGCGAAGGTCATCTGGAAGGTGATGAACACCGCTTCAGGGAACAGCGCGGTAGCCGACGTCAGGTTCTCGGGCGTAACGCCGCTAAGGAAGGCCTTGGAGAAGCCACCGACGAAGGAATTGAAGTTGAGCACGCCCTTTTCCATACCGGTGGTATCGAAGGCCATGCTGTAGCCGTAGACGACCCAGAGAATGCTCATCAGGCCGGTGATTGCAAAGCACTGCATCATCACCGACAGCACGTTCTTGGAACGCACCATGCCGCCATAGAACAGGGCCAGGCCCGGGATAGTCATGAACAGCACCAGCGCCGTTGCGGTCAGCATCCAGGCGGTGTCGCCGGAGTTCAGCGCTGGGGCAGCTTCCTCTGCCAGGGCAAGCCCGGGCATTACGAGGGACAATAGGGCTCCTAGCCCTGCGATCTTACGCAGAGTCATGTTGTTTTCTCCTGGGGCGTTGGGTTTGGTGAGGCTTTTTTTGCTGCTTAGATCGCGTCGGTATCGGTTTCGCCGGTACGGATACGGATCGCCTGCTCCAGATTCACCACGAAAATCTTGCCGTCACCGATCTTGCCGGTGTTGGCTGCCTTGGTGATGGCTTCGATTACCCGATCAAGGTCCTTGTCATCGATGGCGACATCGATCTTCACCTTGGGCAGGAAATCGACCACATATTCAGCACCGCGATACAGCTCGGTGTGGCCCTTCTGCCGACCGAAGCCTTTCACTTCAGTGACGGTGATGCCCTGCACGCCGATTTCCGACAGCGACTCGCGCACGTCGTCCAGCTTGAACGGCTTGATGATGGCTGTGACTAGCTTCATGAAACTCTCTCCCGATTTGGTGGACTTGCCCCAGGAAAACAAACCCGTCTCAAGTCTAAGCGCAGCGCTTGGCTTTGTAACGCGTCGTCGGCATCCGGCTCCGCATGCGCACTGCCTGGTCACAAGGAACCGCATCAGTGCATGGCTCGTAGTGGTCTTTGCAGAAACCTTGCCAGTTACGGCAAAACGCCAAAAAACAGTGGGTTATGCGAAATACTCGGGATTGGCCAGTCGCCAGCATGGAAAACCTGCACAGTTTCGGTGCGCAACGGCAGGGCGCATTGCGCGAAAAATGTGCAATCACGCGCAGTCTTTGGGGGAACTCAAGCGTCAGGGTTGTGCGTGCTACACTGCCGGCCATTCTCAGTTTCATTGGACAGCCCCATGCTCGCGCCCAAAGCCCTTCTCGATGCCCTGAGCGACCAGGCCTCGCGCCTGTTCAGCAACGATACCGCCCAGCCCCGCGCAGAACTGGAAAGCCAGTTCAAGGTGTTGATGCAAGGTGCCTTCAGCAAGCTGGACCTGGTCAGCCGTGACGAATTCGACAGCCAGATGGTCGTGCTGGCGCGTACCCGTGCACGCCTCGAGGCCCTGGAACAACAAGTAGCCGAGCTGGAAGCACGGCTGGCTCCCACGCAGGAATAACAATCGACACACGGAGCGTTTCCCCATGAAAGTCAGCGCACGCAATGTTTTCGAAGGCAAAGTCAGCAACGTTCAACCCGGTGCGGTCAATGCCGAAGTCGAACTGACCCTGGGTGGCGGTGAAAAGCTGGTGGCAGTGGTCACCATGGCCAGCCTGCACAACCTCAACATCAATGTCGGCAAAGAGGCCGTGGCACTGGTGAAGGCGCCTTGGGTGGTGGTGCTGACTGACGCTGCCGGCTACAAGCTGTCGGCCCGTAACGCACTGGAAGGTGAGGTGGTACGGGTGGGCGACGGTGCCGTAAATGCCGAGGTGGTGCTGCAGCTGGCCGGCGGCACCGAAGTGTATGCCATCGTAACCCGCGAAGCTGTGCAGGAGCTGGGCCTGGCGCCAGGTGTGAAGGCCACTGCGCTGATCAAGGCCTCGCATATCATCCTCGGCGCCAAGCCCTGAGCTTGAAGGTTAACCTGTCGGAGCGGGCATGCCCGCGAACACCGGCGCAGCCGGTGCCATCCACCGCGTTGCCCGCTCCTACAGGGGTTCGCGCAAGCCTGCTAGCTCGCGCAGAGCTGTTTCGGCGGCAACTCGCTGGCATGCAAAGTGCCGCGAAACAGGGCTGCACCACACTGGGTAACCAAGGTTTTTACCCGATTGTGTGAGTTGAGGATTTCGGCCTGGATATCTTCGATAGCCGAATCCCCCGGCTGCAAGGCAACCGCGCGATTGGCCCATTCGATGGCCGCAAACCGGCTCTGCTTGCGGGTGCCGCGCCCCTGCATCCAGGCCAGCCCCAGTTCGGCGCTGGCTCGGGCGGCAATCCACGGGTCGGGGTGCTCGACCAGGCTCGACAGGTAAGCGACCGCCTCGGCCCGTTCCTGCGCTTCGCCAAACTGGCGCAACAGTATCCCCAGGTGCAGGCGCGCACGCGCATTGGTCTGCGCATTACCCAACGCATCGACCAGCAGGTGCCTGACGGCCAGCATGGCACTGCGCTCGCTCAAGTCCTCATCGCCATCCATGCGCAGGCAGGCCAGATTGTACTTGGCCTGTCGGCTGCCCGCTTCTACCGCACGCTGCAGCCAGTGCTCGGCCGCCTCGTCATCCAGGTAGTGCGCCGGGGTGTTGTCCAGGCCGCCGCTGTGCAGCTCGTACAGGCCAAGGGCAGCCCCCGGCAGGTTCAGCTCGGCACAACGCTCATACAGGTAACAGGTCACTTCATGCCGGTTGGCAACCCACAACAGCCGCGCCACCGCAAGCACCTCGAAGCCCGGTGCCTGGCCAGCGCGCTGGCGCGCTACCGCCGCCTGAGCCCATATCCTTGCCTGCTCGGCCGAGCGTGGCAGCCCCCACAGGCCGAAGCGATGGCCAACAGCGCGCATTGCACAGGCGCCAGCATGCGAGCGGCCATCACACAGGCCCTCAATGGCGCTACGCAAGAGCTGCTGCCCATCTGCCATGCCATCGCGCAGTATCAATTCAGCCAGACAACGAAATGGCACGCCCATGACACGGATGGCGCCGTGATCGGCGTTGCACGCCAAGCTCGCAGCGAAGTCGCGCATGGCGCCAGCATGGTCTTGCAAGGCACTGCTGCGCAGCGCACCGCGCCAGGCCAGCACAATGGCACTTTCCCTTGGCCTTAGCGGCCGTTTCAACCAGGCATCGAACAGCTGCTGCCAGTCGGCGACGGCCTGCAACTGGTCAGCGTGGGGCAGCTTCAGCCGGTCCTCGACGGCCATCCAGCGCAACGCATTGCGCAGCGTTTCATCCCAGGCCTCGCACAACGGCCCATTGGCCAACAGTTCCAGCGCATCGAAGCTGGCGCCCCAACGGGGTAGCAGGTAAACGGCCAGGGCCTGAATTGCTTCGAAGCAGCCAGGGCGGGCAACCAGTGCATGGCGCAACCAGTAATAGCGGGGTGCTTCGTTTTCATGGCCGGCCCGCCTGCTCAGGCACGCCGGCAACGCCTGTGGCAACTCGGCGAGGGGCAGCAGCCCATGCTTTACCAACAATGGCGCCGCAGCCTCCTGCACTTCCACATCGGCATGGGCACTGGGCCTGTAGCGTGCGGGCTGCCCCTGGAACAGTTCGGCCAACCAGCCGGGCTCGCGAAACTGCGCGCTGATACGCAGCATGCCAATGGCCGCGGCCACGGGCTGGGCAGAGCGGTCCATGGCGCGTAGCAGGTGCGCAGTGGCACTTTCGCAAATCTGCTCGACGGCCAGCGAGCGTGCAGCATTGCGTTGGCCGCCGCCCTGCACCTGACACGCCCGGTGGAAGCAGTGCAGGCCCATCACCACCTGCGGATGGTAGGCCTTGGGGCAGGCATCGATCCAGGCTTTGAGTACCTGGCTCAGGGCCCTGTCGCCCTGGCAATCCGGGTCGACCAGCAGGTGCCCTTCAATGGCCATCATGTAGGCGGGGAATTCGCCAGGCGGGGCCTGGTGCCATTGTGCCTGGAGGCTATCGAAAAAACGGGTGAGTTCAACGAATGAATTGGCCTGCACCAGTTCGCGGATGACCTGGCGCGTGCGGGCGAGCGTTTGCACGGAGCAATACCTCAAGTCCATTTGAAAGAAGACGCTGTGCCATTCCATGGCAACGGCAGTGGCCCGATAACACTAAGCCATGGCGGGCACCTGCGCAAAGCCAATTGGATCCATTTTTGCCGATTTGCGTGAAAAAGCAGGGAAATACCCTGCACTGAAAAACCCCGACGCATACTTGTTGCGTCTACCTCGCCCGCGCTGGCTATCCTTGGCCTGCCGCAGGAAGCGGCCTTTTTCAGCGACAACGGAGCGTCCATGTCCCTAGCCCTCGTCCATAGCCGCGCCCAGGTAGGCGTACAGGCACCGGCAGTCAGCGTTGAAACCCACCTGGCCAATGGCTTGCCCCACCTCACCCTGGTCGGCCTGCCGGAAACCACAGTCAAGGAAAGCAAGGACCGGGTGCGCAGTGCCATCGTCAACTCCGGGCTGAACTACCCGCAGCGGCGCATTACCCAGAACCTCGCCCCCGCCGACCTGCCCAAGGATGGCGGCCGTTATGACCTGGCCATTGCCTTGGGTATCCTTGCCGCCGACGGCCAGGTGCCCATGGCCACCCTCGCCGAGGTCGAATGCCTGGGCGAACTGGCGCTGTCTGGCAAACTGCGCCCAGTACAGGGGGTGCTGCCAGCGGCGCTGGCGGCGCGCGAGGCAGGCCGGGCGCTGGTGGTGCCACGGGAAAATGCCGAGGAAGCCAGCCTGGCAGGCGGGCTGGTGGTTTATGCGGTGGGGCACCTGCTGGAGCTGGTCGCCCACCTGAATGGCCAGGTACCGCTGCCGCCGTACGCTGCCAATGGCTTGATCCTGCATCAACGCCCGTACCCGGACCTGAGCGAGGTACAAGGCCAACTGGCAGCCAAGCGGGCCTTGTTGCTGGCCGCCGCCGGGGCACACAACCTGCTGTTCACTGGCCCCCCCGGCACCGGAAAGACCTTGCTCGCCAGCCGCCTGCCCGGGCTGCTGCCACCGCTGGACGAACATGAAGCACTGGAGGTGGCGGCCATCCAGTCAGTCAGCGGGCATGCACCCTTGAACAGTTGGCCGCAGCGGCCTTTTCGCCACCCTCACCATTCCGCCTCCGGCCCGGCGCTGGTCGGGGGCAGCAGCCGGCCGCAACCGGGCGAAATCACACTGGCCCACCATGGCGTACTGTTTCTGGATGAGCTGCCAGAGTTCGAACGGCGCGTGCTGGAGGTACTGCGCGAGCCGCTGGAGTCGGGCGAGATCGTGATTGCGCGGGCTCGCGACAAGGTACGCTTCCCGGCACGCTTTCAGCTGGTGGCGGCCATGAACCCCTGCCCCTGTGGCTACCTTGGCGACCCCACGGGCCGCTGCCGGTGCAGCACCGAGCAGATCGCACGCTACCGCAACAAGCTGTCCGGGCCCTTGCTGGACCGGATCGACCTGCACCTGACCGTGGCCCGTGAGAGCACCACGCTGAACAACCAGCCCTGCGGCGAGACCAGTGCCGATGTGGCAGTGCGGGTGGCTGAGGCACGGGAACTGCAACACCGGCGGCAAGGGTGCGCAAATGCGTTTCTCAACCTGGAGGGGTTGCGCCGCCATTGTCCATTGGCCCCGGCGGATCAGGCCTGGCTGGAGGGTGCCTGCGAGCGGCTGACCTTGTCATTGAGGGCAGCGCACCGGTTGTTGAAGGTGGCGCGGACGCTGGCGGACCTGGAAGGTTGTGAGGCCATTGGCCGACCACATCTGGCCGAGGCCCTGCAGTACCGGCCGGGGAGCAGTTAGATTGCCGGGGCTGCCTTGCAGCCCATCGCGACGCAAGGCCGCTCCTACAAGGAACGCGATCGCCTGTAGGAGCGGCCTTGCGTCGCGATGGGCCGCAAAGCGGCCCCCGGATCCATCAGGCAGCCTTGATTTGCCGGATAAGCGCAGACAGTGAATATGATCCCGGCCCGGTCAACGCCAATCCGCCATAAAGCGCCACCAGCAACCAGGCGAACTGCCCCTGCTCCAGCGTCCAGTCCGGGTGCACCACCACCAGCGCCACCAACAACACTGCCAGCACCGGCAGGCAAGCCAGGCGCGCGGCAACACCCAACAGCAGCAACAGCGGGCAAACTACCTCGGCAAAAACCGCCAGCCCCAAGGTCAGCGGTGCGCCCAACCCGAATGGGTCTTCGATGCGCTGCAATTCACCGCTCCAGTCCAGCAGCTTCGGTAGCCCGTGGATACACAGCAGCAGCACAGCTGCCATCACCCGCATGAACAGCAGGCCGGTGGCAGTCAGGTTAGGGGATTGCGGGTCGAGGAAGATTTTCAGGCGGGGCATGGCAAGGGGCTCACTAATCGGTCAACCCGGCGAGCATTGCCCAGCAGCAAACAGATTGATTGCGCAGGTGTGCTGAATTTGCTGTCAATGCTGCTGGCCTCTTCGCGGCGGTTCGACGCCTCGATAAACCCGCTGCTATTTTTAAAACTTGCGCAGGACCTGTGGGAGCGGGCATGCCCGCGAAGAATTCAGCGCGGTGCATGGCACCGGCTGCGCCGGTGTTCGCGGGCTTGCCCGCTCCCACAGCGTCCCTGCTGAATCAGTAACTGATGTGAAGTTCCATTGACAGCGGGTTTGCAAGCGAAAGGGCCAGCACAGGCCGCACATCACTGCCGGCCAGCCAAAGCCTCTTCAACCCCCCTCAACAGCACCTCTTCAGAAAAGGGCTTGCCCAGGCAGGCCAATGCCCCCAGGCTCATCGCAGCATGCACTGCGTCATCATCCCAATGCGCCGACATGCAGATCACCGGTATCAGCCACTGCTGCCGCGCCAGTTCACGTAGCACCGCCAACCCACTCACGCCCGGCATCTTCAGGTCGAGCAGCACACAGCCTGCCTGCCGCGCCAGCTCCGACGCCAGGAACACATCCCCGGCTGCGAACGACAACGTCTCGAACCCGGCCGAACGCAGCAGGTTGGCCAGGCTTTTGCGCACCGAAGCATCGTCGTCGACGATGCACACCCATCTGCTCATGCGCCGCCCAGGCCCTCTGACCGCGCCCCGATAACAGTGTGCATGGCCACCAACTCCACCAACGAGCGGGACTGCATCTTGTTCATGATGTTCTTCTTGTGCACCTTCGTGGTCACCTCGCTGGTGCCGATCTGCCTGGCGATCTGCTTGTGCGACAAGCCGTCAACCACCAGCGAAAACACCTGCCGCTCACGCTGGGTCAGGCGCTGGTACTTTTCCTCAACCTGCCGCGCATGGCGCCATTTGCGGCCATCCGCCACGGCCCGCATACGCACGGCCTGCAGCAGCGTCAGCAACTGGTCTTCATCGAATGGCTTGGTCAGGAACTCCACGGCACCGGCACGCATGGCCTGTACCGTCATCGGGATGGTGCCAAAGCCGGTCATGAACACGATGGGCCAGGGCAGGGCCAGGCGGCGCAGGGCGGCCTGTACCTCCAGGCCGGTGGTATCGGGCAGGTGCATGTCCAGCAGCAGGCAGGCGTAGGGGGTTTCCAGGCGCGCTGCGAACAATGCTTCAGCACTGGCAAACAACTGATGCGGGATATCCTGCGAGCACAGCAGGCGGCCCAACGCCGTGCGCACCGACGGGTCGTCGTCCACCACCAGTACCGGCACGTTCGTGCTGTCGTCCAGGGGCTCAAGGCTTTCGGCCATGGCGCACAGCGGCGAGGGGCCCAGGCAAGGGACATCAAGGCTGATCTCGGCGGCCAGGCGGTAACCCCGACGTGGCACGGTCTGTATCAGCCCCCGATCAGCAAAGGCCTTGCGCAGCAACGACACCTGCACCTGCAGGTTGTTGTCCTCGACCACCGTACCGGCCCATACCTGGCTGAACAGCTCGTCCTTGCCGACCACCCGGCCCTTGGCCTTGATCAGCGTGGCCAGCACCTCGAATGCGCGGCCGCCCAGCGGGATCGGCTTGCCGTCGAGAAACACTTCCCGCCGCTCCAGCGACACCTGGACATTGCCTATTCGGATCATGGCTTCCTCGCACGGGCACGGGCGTTTACGCAGCCCCGGGCAGCCTAGGCCAGCGCACGCGTTGAAACAATTATCCCGAGGGATAGGTTGCCCTGAGGACTATACAAAAGCCCGCCAGCCAGCAGGGTACGATAACGGACAACGGTGTGCCCGTTCCTGCCAACCAGCCTGCAACCCGCATCCTCACTGGGCTTGCTGCGTATACTCGCGCCTCTGGATGTCGCTAGCAGGGGGTGCTTTATGCTCGATGAACGCCTTGCCCACAGGCCCATCGACTTCGACCAGTCGGCCGACGAGGGCTGGCTGAACCGGTGTGACATCAGCGCGCTGGGCCAGGAAGGCGAACTCAGCTACTTCCGCCTGCGCGACCCTGCCACCGACCAGGCCTGGATCGCCGTGCGCGCGCCGCTCGAAGCCCCCGCTGCCTGCCAGCGCCTGGAGCGCGACTACCGCCTGCGACTGGACCCGCAGTGGGCGGTGATCCCCTCGGCGTTGGTACGTTCGGCCGACGGCCCGCTGCTGGTGTACCCGGCCGGCCACTCCATCGCCGACCTGATCGCCGAAGGCCGCGCATGCCTGGCGCCATTTCTCGACATCGCGGTCAACGCGGCCAATGCCCTGGCCCAGGCCCACGAACACAATGTGCTGCATGGCGCGCTGCAGCCCGAACATGTGTGCCTGTACGCCAACCAGCGGGTTCGGATAGGCTGCTTTCGCGCCGACCCCGCCGGACAGATCAGCGAACAGGGCACCCCACTCGGTAACTGGTCGTACCTGGCGCCTGAACAGGTCTGCCCGCATGGCAGCAACACTGACCGGCGCAGTGACGTCTATGCCCTGGGGGCGATCCTGTACCAGTTGCTGCTGGGTGAACTGCCTCTGGCCGGGCGCGACACTCAGCACTGGCGCCAGCTGCATGCCGGCGTGCAACCACGGGCAGCCTGCGAAGTGGACAACAACGTGCCGCAGCCGCTCAGCCGGGTACTGGCCAAAGTCCTGGCCAAGGAGCCCGACGCCCGCTACCAGAGCGCCCACGCCCTGGCAGTAGACCTTGCCCACTGCCAACGGCAATGGGCCGCCAGCAAGGCCATGCAAGCCTTCGAACCAGGCTGCGCCGACCCGGCCGCCCCCAGCCGCGTTCGCCTGTACGGGCGTACTGCCGAGCAAAAGGCCATTGCCTTGCTGCTCAAAGCGTTGCGCCGCGACAGCAAGCCCCAGGCCCTGCTCATCAACGGCGCCGCTGGCATGGGCAAATCGAGCCTCGTACAGGCTGCACTGAAGGCCAGCGCCGAAGGCTACTGGGCCGTCGGCAAGTGCAACAGCCTGGCCCAGCCCGTGCCTTATGCACCCTGGGTGGAAATCCTCGGCGCGCTTACCACCCAGCTGCTGGCCAAGAACAGCCAGGACCTCGACACGCTGCGACGGGAAATTCTGCGCCGCATCAAAGGTCACGGCCGGCTGCTAGGCAAGCTTGCGCCACAACTGCAACTCATCCTCGGCCCCTTGCCCGACCTGCCGGCAAAGCCCACACGGCTGGTATTGCAGAAAGAGCTACGGGCTGTGGTCGAATTTCTTCAGGTGTTCAGCCGCCCGGGGCACCCGTTGGTGCTGTTCCTTGATGACATGCAATGGGCTGACGACGCCACGCAGCACCTGTTGGCGCAACTGCTGGCCCAATCGCCCGACAATTTGCTGCTGATCATTGCCCGGCGCAACGGTGCGCAAACCGGCGGCCCTACGCTGGCCATACCCGCCAGTGTCCGCACGACCACACTGAACCTGCGTCCGCTGGCCGTTGCGGCCGTGACCGAACTGATCAGCGAGCGCTACCACGTCAGCCCCGACCAGGCATTGCCGGTGGCCGAGCTGGTGCATGACAAGACCGTGGGCAACCCGTTCTTCATCAACCAGATCCTCAGGGCCATGGTCGAAGACCAGTTGTTCACCTTCGACACCCAGGCCATGCGTTGGTCGTGGTGCCTGAAAGCCGTGGCCCGGCACCGCTATTCCGACAACGTCGCCGACCTGATGATCCACCGCCTGGCACGCCTGCCAGCCCCCCAGCGCGATGTGATGCGGGTCGCCAGCGCGGCGGGCAACCGCTGTGACGAGCACGTGCTACGCCAGGTGCTGGGCGCACCAGCGGACGATGCGCTGAGGGCCTTGGTTGCCGCGGGCTTCCTGCTGCAAACCGGCAAAGGCCTGGTGTTTGCCCATGGCCGGGTGATGGAGGCCGCTTACGAACTCACGCCCGTGCGCAACCGCACCCAGCTGCACGCGCAGATTGCCTTGGCCCTTTACCAGGCCTGGCAAGAGGACTTGCACGAGGTGACATTTGACGTTGCCAATCAACTGCAAAGCGCCACCCCATACGGGTTTGCAACGAATGACTGCGAACTGTTCCTGCCACTTTTACATGAAGCTGCAGTGCGCGCACGCGACAGCGGCGCCGTAGAGCAGGCCGCAGACTATCTGGAGACTGCCGAACACCTGCTGAGCCAATGTGAAACGCTTGAAAGCCACGCCACACATGGGTTTGCCATGAGTTGCATGGCGGCAGAATGTGCCATGCAACTGTCGCGCATGGCCGAGGCCGAAGCCTGGGTGGTTGCCAGCCGCCAGCGCGCATGCACGGCACTGGACCATGCGCAGGTGGGCAAGTTGCAGGCGCGCCTGCACACCTTGCACTGCGATTACCAGGCGGCCATCACTACCGCCCTGGCCGGCCTCGACCTGCTGGGCATCCGCCTGCCCCCCGGCGTTGACAGCCAGAAAGTCGAGGCCTGCTACGCCAATGTTCAGACGCTGATCGAGCAGAAAGGCCGCCACTGCCTGGAGTCTTTGCCACGCACCGACTCCGAAGAAGTGGCCATCGCCGTAGGGCTGCTGGCAACGCTGTCGTCAGCGTTTTATGTGCGCGACGACATTTGCTTCCTGCACCTGGCCAAGCTCGTGGAGCTGTCGCTGCTGCAGGGGGTCGCGCCGGGCAGTACCTATGGCCTGGCCTGGTTCGGGGTGATGATCGCCGAGCGTTTCGGCGCTTACCACGATGGCCATGCCTTTTGCCTGGCCGCACTGAAGCTGATCGAGCGGCACGGTTTCGAGGCCGACCTTACCAGCGCGCTGCTGGCCCTGGATCAGGTCAGCGCCTGGACCTCGCCGATGGAGTTCGCCCGCCGCACGGCGCTGGAGGCCGTCGACTCGGCACGCCTGAGCGGCGACCTGGCGATGAGCTGCCACGCCTGCAACCACCTGGTTTCCGACTCGCTGTTCATGGGCCGCTACCTCCCGGAGGTAGCCGGTGAAGTGGCACAGGGCCTTGCCACCGTGCGTAGCCATGGCTACAGCGATGTCGAACAGATCCTGCTGGCCCAGCGCGCATTCATCGCCAACGTGAGCGGCGCACCCGGCCCGGCGGCCGTGACCACCCCGGTGAACTCGCCCATCACACTGTTCTTCCGACATCTTTTCAGCGGCATGAGCGCGTTCTACCTGGGCGATATCCCGCAAGCCATGCGCAACCTGGCCCAGGCCGGTGACAACGCCTGGGCGGTACCCGCGCACATCAACCTGGCCGATTACCATCTGTTCCGCGGCCTGGCTTTGGGCAGCCCGGAGGCCACCGGCAGCCTGGCCGGCAAGCTGACCGAACTGCAAGCGCTGCGCGAGCGTTTCGGCCACTGGGCCAGCTTCAACCCCGCCACTTTCCGCAACAAGTTGCTGCTGATCGAAGGCGTCATCGCCAAGCTTGAAGGCGACGGCCTGGCTGCTATCCGCTGCTTCGACCAGGCGCAGATCGCCGCTGCGGCTGCCGGCTTCATCCACGAACAGGCGCTGGCCCACGAACAGCTGGCCGAGGTGTGCATCCCCAGCGGTCTTATCTCCGGGGCCAACCTGCACCTGCGCATTGCCCGCGACTGCTTCCATCTGTGGGGCGCGACCGGCAAGGTGCATCAGCTGGAGGCTTTGCACCCCTTCTTGCGCACCCAGCCCATCCAGGAAACCTGCCACGCCAACCAGCAGGCCAAGCTGGACCTGGAAGCCGGCATAGAAGCGGCGCGCGCATTGTCTGAGGAAGTGCTGCTCGAAGGGCTGATCGAAACCTTGATGGGCCATTTGACCCAGCATTCCGGTGCCGACCACGGCGCCCTGCTGATCGTCAGTGGTGCTGAATTCCAGATGGCCGCCCTCGCCTACATCGACGATGCAGGGCTGCACGTGAGCATGGACAACTGCCAGAAGTTCATGACCCAGGCGCCGCTGTCCGTCATCAACGCCACCATGCGAACCCGCAAGCCGCTGGTGCTCAACGACGCCCAAAGCGATTGCCCCGAAGCCTTCCGCCACGAGCTGCAGGCACGCAACGCCCGTTCGGTGCTGTGCCTGCCGCTGGTCATCCAGGGCGTGCTGATCGGCCTGGTGTACCTGGAAAACCGCCTGGTGCCCAACCTGTTTGGCAGCCAGCGCCTGGCCATGCTGGAAATCCTCGCCTCGCAGGCGGCGGTGTCGCTGCAAACCGCCAAGTTCTATACGCGCTTGGCCGAAGACAACCAGAGCCGCGCACAGATGGAGGCCGAACTGCGCGGCTCGCGTGCGGAGCTGGCGCGCAGTGCACACCTGCAAGTGATGAACGAGCTGTCGGCGTCCATCGCCCACGAGATCAGCCAGCCGCTGCTGGGCATTACCTCCAACGCTGCTGCCAGCCTGCGCTGGTTGAAGCGCGCCAAGCCCGACCTGGACGAGGCGATTGCCGGCCTGGAAGACATCCGCAACGACAGCGAACGTGCGGCCAATATCGTGCGCGCACTGCGTTCGCTGGCCAAGCAATCGCCGATGCAGCTCAAGGCCGTGAAGCTGGATGAACTGGTCCGCGAGGTCGTACGCCTGACCTCGGCCGATGCCGCCAAGGGCACGGTGGACGTGCAGACACGGTTGCAAGCTGGGGTGAGCGTGATGGCCGACCCGGTGCAGTTGCAGCAACTGGTGTTCAACCTGATTACCAATGGGCTGGAGGCGCTGGCGGGGTATCGCAACGACGGCGTACTGCGGATTGCTTCGGCAGTGGTCGGGGATGCGGTGGAAATCTGCGTGGACGACAACGGGCCGGGGATTGCGCCCGAGGAGCGGGAGCACGTGTTCGGGGCGTTCTACACCACCAAGCGGAGCGGGATGGGGATGGGGTTGGCGATCTGCAGTTCGGTGGTGCAAGCCCATGGCGGGCAGTTGCAGGCCCTGGTGTCGGAGCTGGGAGGGTGCCGGATTCGGTTCACCCTGCCTGTGAATCCTTCTTAGCCTGTACCGGCCTCTTCGCGGGCATGCCCGCTCCCACAGAGATAGTGCAAAGCCCATGGACTGCGCGGGCCCTGTGGGAGCGGGCGTGCCCGCGAAGAGGCCAGACAGGTTTACATCAACGTGAAGTCAACGCCGCATAGCTGTTCATCAGGTTGCGGTAGTTGGGAATACGCTGCGACAGCAGGTTACCCAACCCTTCAATATCGTTGCGCCAGTCACGGTGCAGCTCACAGGCCACCGAGAACCAGTTCATCATCTGCGCGCCTGCCTGGGTCATGCGCACCCACGCCGCCTGCTGCACGGTTTCGTTGAAGGTACCCGAGGCATCGGTCACCACGAACACTTCAAAGCCTTCAGCCAGCGCCGACAAGGTCGGGAATGCCACGCACACATCGGTTACCACGCCAGCAATGATCAGCTGCTTGCGGCCGGTGGCCTTGATTGCCTTGACGAAGTCTTCGTTGTCCCAGGCGTTGATCTGGCCTGGGCGGGCAATGTAGGGCGCGTCCGGGAACATTTCTTTCAGCTCGGGCACCAACGGGCCGTTCGGGCCTTGCTCGAAGCTGGTGGTGAGAATGGTCGGCAGGCCGAAGAACTTGGCCAGGTCACCCAGGGCCAACACATTGTTCTTGAACTCGTTGGGCGAAAAGTCCTGCACCAGCGAGATCAGGCCAGTCTGGTGATCCACCAGAAGAACCACGGCGTCGTCTTTGTTCAAGCGCTTGTAATCGGGTTGGCTCATGGGGTGACTCCTTGGGTTGGGAATACGGGCCGGCACTGTCCGCAAGGGCTTATACCGGTGGGTAGATTCGGCTTAAGCAATGGCCTGCGCCTGGCGCCAGGCCTTGGGTGGCTGGCCAACCAGGCGGCTGAAGGCGCGGGTGAAATGGGCCTGGTCGCAAAAGCCGCACTCCAGGCTCACGTGGGTGATCGGTGCTTCGGTGGCAAGCAGGCGCTTGGCCTTTTCCATGCGCGCCAGCAGGCGCCAGGCCTGGGGTGAAAGGCCGGTGTTGACCTTGAAGGCACGGGAGAAATGGCTGCGGGTGAGGTTGCACACGCTGGCGATCTCGATGATCGACAGCGAGCTGCGCAGCATCAGTTCCTTGGCCTGACGCAGCCGCGCGGGCGTCAACGCGCCGGGGGTTTGCAGCGGCTCTTGGGGGGTGCCGGAATGCATGGCGACTCTCCTGTTGAATGCAGAAAGTCTCGCCCCTGGCACATGACAAAGTCCTGAGCCAAACCTGAATTGTTCTTAATTGTGTGCAGCGGTATACCGTAAGATGCACGCTGTACTCAGCTACCGAGCGAAGAAGCATGCAGGTAAACGCTCACCGCACCGTGGCCATGGTGCTGTTCAACGATGTGCTGTTGCTGGACGTCACTGGCCCCATGGATGCATTCGCCATCGCCAACCGGTTTTTACCTGCCGAGCGGCAATACCGCCTGCTGACCCTGGCCGAAGGGCAAGCTGCGGTGCGCGGCTCGTGCGGGCTGAAAGTGGTGGCTGACCTGCGCCTGGAGGATTTGCCGGAGGCCGTCGACCTGTTGCTGGTGCCCGGCGGCCCTGGCGCGTATGACATCGCCGTACCAGCGCTGGAGCGCTGGTTGCCGCAAGCGGTGCGCAGTGCCAGGCGCTTTGGTGCCATTTGTACCGGGGTGTTCCTGCTGGGCCGGGCGGGGCTGCTGGATGGCTACCGCTGCACCACCCACTGGAACTACGTGGAGCGCCTGGCGCGAGCGTTTCCCGAGGCCAAGGTCGAGACCGAACAGATCTATGTGATCGACCGCTGCCTGATTACCTCGGGCGGGATTACTGCGGGTATCGACCTGGCACTGGCGGTGGTGGCCGAAGACCACGGCAAGGCGCTGGCCCTGGAAGTGGCCAAGGTGCTGCTGGTAGCCCGCCATCGCCAAGGTGGGCAGACGCCTTACGGGCCGTTGCTGGCGGCGGTGCCGCGTGATGATTCGCCGATTGCCCGGGTGCAGGCGTACATCGTGGACCATATCGAGCAGGCGTTCACCGTGCAGAAAATGGCCGACCTGGTGGCCATGAGCGGGCGTAATTTCGCCCGCACGTTTCAGCGCGAGGTGGGAGTAACGCCGTTGCAGTACCTGCAGAACGCGCGGATCGACCGGGCGCGCAAGCTGCTTGAATGTGGCGACCTGCCGCTGAAGGTGGTGGCGGCGCAGTGCGGGTTTGGCAGTGACCGGCATATGCGCAAGGTGTTCTGTGAGCGGATCGGCATGACCCCGGCGCAGTATCGGGCGCAGTTTGGCGGGGCCTGAGTCAGTGTTTTCCTGAGCTGGCCTCTTCGCGGCTAAAGCCGCTCCCACAGGGATTGCATAGGCCTGACAGGTCCCCTGTACCTGTGGGAGCGGATTTACCCGCGAAGAGGACAGCACGGTTTGTCTCATTTCCCAGGACAATCTTTCTCCCCGATGGCAGATTGTCTAACGCCACCCCGCCCGCCAGAATCGTCGGCCAAACTGTTCAAACGCTGCCCCGGCAGCTCATGGAGTACGAGCCAATGCCACACGAAGGCAGCCTTCTGCAAACCGCGGTGATTTTCCTGCTCGCCGCCGTCCTCGCCGTCCCGCTGGCCAAACGGCTGCAACTGGGTGCCGTGCTCGGTTACCTGCTGGCCGGCGTGGTCATCGGCCCGCAAGCGCTGGGCCTGATCCGCGACACCGAAAGCGTGGCGCACATTTCCGAGCTGGGCGTGGTGCTGCTGCTGTTCATCATCGGCCTGGAACTGTCACCCAAGCGCCTGTGGCTGATGCGCAAATCAGTGTTCGGCGTCGGCACCGCCCAGGTGCTGCTGACCGGTGCACTGATCGGCGCCATCGCCCTGTTCGGCTTCAGCCAGTCGCTACCGGCAGCCATCGTGCTCGGCCTGGGCCTGGCGTTGTCTTCCACCGCCCTTGGCCTGCAGAGCCTGGCCGAGAGCAAGCAGCTGAACGCCCCGCACGGCCGCCTGGCCTTTGCCATCCTGCTGTTCCAGGATATCGCCGCCATCCCGCTGATTGCCCTGGTGCCGTTGTTGGCCGCCAGTGGCCCGGACACCAGCCACGGTGACAGCCTGCAACACGGCCTGAAGGTATTTGCCAGCATTGCCGTGGTCATCATCGGCGGCCGCTACCTGTTACGCCCGGTATTCCGTACCGTGGCCCGCACCGGCCTGCCAGAAGTGTCCACCGCTACAGCATTGCTGGTGGTGATCGGCACCGCCTGGCTGATGGAAGAAGCCGGTGTGTCCATGGCCCTGGGCGCTTTCCTCGCCGGCCTGCTGCTGGCCGACTCGGAGTATCGGCATGAGCTGGAGTCGCAGATCGAACCGTTCAAGGGCCTGCTGCTAGGGCTGTTCTTCATCAGCGTCGGCATGGGCGCCAACCTGCGCCTGCTGCTGGAAATGCCGCTGGTGCTGCTGGGCCTGACCTTGCTGCTGGTGGCGGTGAAACTGGTGCTGCTGATTGGCGTTGGCCGCCTGGCCGGTGGCCTGAACAGCGCCAGCGCCCTGCGCCTGGGCATGGTATTGGCTGCCGGCGGCGAGTTCGCCTTCGTGGTGTTCAAGCTGGGCAAGGACCAGGGGCTGTTCGACACCCAGACCTACGACCTGTTGCTGATGACCATCACCCTGTCGATGGCCATCACCCCGCTGCTGATGATTGGCTGCGCGCGCGCCCTGAAACGCCCGCAAGCGGTGCGTGAAGTGCCCGAGCAGTACAAGCAGATCCAGACGGATACACCGCGGGTGGTGATCGTCGGCATGGGCCGCATGGGCCAGATCGTCGCGCGCATCCTGCGTGCGCAGAAGATCCCGTTCATTGCCCTGGAAACTTCGGTGGACACCATCGAGATGACCCGCATGTTCGAACAGGTACCGGTGTTCTACGGCGACCCGCTGCGCCCAGAAGTGCTGCATGCGGCCAAGGTAGGCGAAGCGGAGTATTTCATCATCACCATCGATGACCCTGAAGCCGCTATTCATACCGCTGAACGGGTGAAGCGCCTGTACCCGCACCTGAAAGTGCTGGCCCGCGCGCGTAACCGCCAGCATGTGCATAAGTTGGCGGATGTGGGTGCAGAGCCGATTCGCGAGACGTTCTACTCCAGCCTGGAGATGACCCGCCGTGCGCTGGTGGGGTTGGGCTTGAGCGATGAACAGGCGGCGGACCGGATTGCGCGGTTTACCCAGCATGATGAAGAGGTGCTGGTGGCCCAGGGGCAGGTGCGTGATGACCGGGCCAAGGTGATGCAGACGGCCAAGGAGGCGCGGGTGGAGTTGGAGCGGTTGTTTGATTCGGATGCGGATTAAGGCGCATGCCATTTGTCATAGGCGGCCTGTTCGGCCAGATATTGGCGAGCAGGCCCCAAGCCTGCAGCCTCCAGCTTTAGGGCCAGCTCAGATGAAATGGGGGCATGGCCGCCTAGCACAGCGGCTAATTTAGTCTGTGGGTAATCAAGGTTCCGGGCCAACTCCGAGACAGTCATTCCGATTGCTGGCAGCACATCGTCGCGCAGCGACTCTGCCGGATGTGGTGGGTTGTAGAGGGGCATTTGAAGTCTCCTGAATAGACACTATCAACCTTCTCCCCTTTCCTCACTGGCCATCAGATTGCAACGGCTGATCGCGTTGTCAGAATTGTCCTGTTCTACCTCCACCGGGGCTGCTATGCAGCCCTTCGCGGGCACGCCCGCTCCCACAAGTACTGTGCCGCCTGGCAGGTCTGCGCGTTTCCTGTGGGAGCGGGCGTGCCCGCGAAGGGCCGCGTAGCGGCCCCAACACATCGAATTCTCAGCAGCGTCCTACGTCGTTCTGGGCCATTTCTTACGTGAGCACATAGCCTGAAGAATTATCCTACACACCGTGTCGACGCCCGTCTGATTGTCCGGGGAAGGCCTGCTCTCTAGGCTGACCGGGTCGCTGTCGGTTCAGCGATCGGGTGTGGAAACCTGGCAGTTAATCGGAACGGCAGTTGTCATGGCAGCTGCACACGGGAGGCCTTATGGCCTGCCGGGGTTCCGATAGCCCGGCTTTCCACCCCGCGTGCAGCCGCCACCCTTCGCGTGGAAACGGATGGTGCCGGCCAACCTCTATCGGAGCTTGGCTATGAAAAGAATCGTCCCCGATCCACCCCTCCCAAACACCATCCAGCGCCCCTTCAGCCGCTGCGATGCCGGCCATCCCCCATTGTTCACCGTAAACCCAGGCATCTGCGCCCACGACGCCCTGGTACATGTCGCCCAGTACCTGCGCGGTGCCTACGACTGTGGCTACAAAGCGCTGGAGCATCTGGATGACACAGGCAAAAGCCTGTTCTGGAGCAACCTGAATGCACTCGAAATGGCAGAAGGGTTGGTTGAGGCATTGCTGGATGGGATTGAGTCACAGCCTATAAGTTAAAGCGCTTTGCATCTGACCTGAGCAGGCTGCGGTGGCTGGCCTGCTCAGCCTCAATATAGGAAACACCCTACAAAGCGCGTCCCTCCCCGTCTGATTGTTCAAGAAAACTCTGCTCTCTAGGCTCACTTGGCCGCCACCGCATCAGCGACATCCATCGCAGCCAGGTATCTCATTGAGCCCCAACCACCCCATCGCGAAAGTCGCCGAGAGCAAAGGCCAGAACAATTGGGTGGACGAGAAACTGCCGGACCTCAAAACGCTTGCGCGTGAACTGCGCGCCCAGGCTATCGAAGAACTCACTTCTGCCGACTCACATGACGCTGCAATTGAACTGGCTGCACAGCACCTGGGCTTGAGCAGAGAAGATGCCAGCCGGGTAATCGTCAAAAGCCCAATTGGCGATATCCTGATTCGGCGTAGCTGCATCCATCACATTGTTGAAAAGCGACAGGACGCCCGGGAACGCTATGTAAAAGTCGCCCTGGATACACTGATCGGACCGTTTGAAGTGTGGCAGGTGGCATACACCAATGACACCAGCAGGCTTGCCTTCATAGGGGTCTACGAGACCAAGCGGCAGATGCTGGTGGTCGTAACACTCGACAAAGGCAAAATGCTGTGGAATTTCATGCAGTGCGATGCAAAAGCTCTGAACAAGCATCGCCATGGGAAACTGCTCTACAAGCGGTATACATTTCTACCGAGCAAAGAAAAGGGCCACTGTTACCAGTGGCCCTGTAAGCATGCTTGATATTCATATACACACCCTCAAGCCGGGGTGTGGAGGTCTCACCCGACGCTGATGATTCAGCCATCGACGGGGTTCCTACGCCAACTTTTGCCGCTGAATGGCAGCTGGTTTCGCGCTCAACTCAAACGCTAACAACACTCTCGCATCAAGTCAACGATCGCTCTCAGTGGAAGTCGACCATCAGGTTACTTGGTGTTACTTACCCGCAGTCAACGCGTTATAGCTGGTCATCAAGTTACGATAATCCGGAATGTGGTTCGAGCACAGCGCCGCCAGCCCTTCCACATCGTTGCGCCAGTCACGGTGCAACTCACACGCCACGCCAAACCAGGTCATCATCTGCGCCCCTGCCTGGCTCATGCGGTCATGCGCCGCATCGCGGGTCATTTCATTGAAGGTGCCGGAAGCATCGGTCACCACAAACACATCAAACTCTTCCTCCAAAGCCGACAGCGCCGGGAACGCCACGCAAACCTCAGTCACCACACCGGCGATGATCAGCTGCTTCTTGCCAGTGGCCTTCACCGCCTTCACGAAGTCTTCGTTATCCCAGGCATTGATCTGGCCAGGGCGAGCGATGTACGGGGCGTCCGGGAACAGTTCTTTCAGTTCCGGCACCAGCGGGCCATTGGGGCCTTGTTCGAAGCTGGTGGTGAGAATGGTCGGCAGGTTGAAGAACTTGGCCAGATCAGCCAAGGCCAGCACGTTGTTCTTGAACTTGTCCGGCTCGATGTCACGCACCAGCGACAGCAGGCCAGCCTGGTGGTCGACCAGCAGTACGGCGGCGTCGTCTTTGTTCAGGCGGTTGTATTTGAAGTTGGTCATGGTCCGTGCTCCTAAGGGTTATGAATTTTTCAGCAATTCGGGGTGTTTCGCGTTGATGGGCACAGATTAAAATCATCACCTTTGCGGCGGTAGTTAGCAGAATCTGGCTTTAGCGTTCCGTTTTATGAACGATGGATTTGTAGGGGCTGTGCCGGCCTCATCGCCGGCAAGCCAGCTCCCACAGGTACTGCACAGGATTCGAAATCAGCGCGACACCTGTGGGAGCTGGCTTGCCGGCGATGAGGCCAGTACAGGCAACCCAATACCCGGAGACCGATCATTGGAAGACCTCAACTCCCTCTACTACTTCACCCAGGTAGTCGAGCACGGTGGTTTCGCCCCGGCAGGCCGGGCGCTGGACATGCCCAAGTCAAAGCTCAGCCGGCGCATCGCCGACCTTGAGGACCGCCTGGGCGTGCGCCTGCTGCACCGCACCAGCCGGCATTGCTCGCTGACCGAGATCGGCCAGGCCTACTACAACCGCTGCCTGGCCATGCGCGTGGAGGCCGAGGGCGCGGCGGAGATCATCGAGCGCAACCGCAGCGAGCCACGCGGGCTGGTGCGCATCAGCTGCCCGACCACCCTGCTCAACTCCTGGGTCGGGCCGATGCTGACCCGCTACATGCTCAAGTACCCGCAGGTAGAGCTGTTCATCGAAAGTACCAACCGCCGCGTCGACCTCCTGCACGAGGGCTTCGACATTGCGCTGCGGGTGCGCTTTCCGCCGTTGGAAAACACCGACATGGTGATGAAGGTGCTGAGCAACAGCACCCAGTGCCTGGTGGGCCAGCCGCAGTACCTGGAGCAACTGCCCGAGGGCTTCGATCCGCAACTGCTCGGCACGCTGCCAAGCCTGCACTGGGGCAGTGCCCAACGCGAGTACCAGTGGGAGCTGTTCCAGGGCGAGGACACCAGCCGTAGCATCGTCATCCCGCATACCCCGCGCATGGTCACCGACGATTTGTTTGCCTTGCGCCATTTCGTGGTGGCCGGGGTGGGGATTGCGCATTTGCCGCGGGTGGCGGTGCGCGAGGACCTGGCATCGGGGCGGTTGGTGGAGCTGATTCCGGACTGGCACCCGCGGTGTGGCATCGTGCATGCGATTTTCCCGTCGCGGCGTGGGTTGCTGCCGTCGGTGCGGGCGTTGATCGATCATCTGGCTGAGGAGTTTGCCATCAGCGACATGGCCTGACTCCGCTGCAGCCTGTGCTGGCCCTATCGCTGGCAAGCCAGCTCCCACAGGTACTGCACAGGTCTCATGGCCTGTGGTGATCCTGTGGGAGCTGGCTTGCCAGCGATAGGGCCAGCACAGGCAAAACAGATCCCCCAGCACACCCTTACAAGACCCCTGACCTACCCTTCATCCACAGTCCCGGATCATAACCCCCGGAGCCCCCATGATCCGCGCCACTCACGGACCAGGCCGCGCCCTGCTCGCCACCCTCGCCCTTTGCCCTGCGCTCAGCCAGGCCGAGGAACCCGGCTGGTCGCTGCTCAGCCGCAACTACTTCCTGCACAGCGACTTCCGCTCACCTTCCGCCAGCGGCCAGAACTACCGCCAGGAATGGGCCCAGGGCTTCATCGGCGAGGTGCGCTCAGGCTTTACCGAAGGCACCGTGGGCATAGGTATCGACGCCCATGGCTTTCTAGGCCTGAAGCTCGACGGCGGCCGAGGCCATGCCGGCACTGGCCTGCTGCCGCGCGACAGCGATGGCCGCGCCGAATCCGACTACTCAAGCGCTGGCGCCGCACTGAAACTGCGCCTGGGCAACACCCAACTGCGCTACGGCGAGATGATGGTGGAAACCCCGGTGTTCGACACCGGCGACAAACGCCTGCACCCGGAATACGCCACCGGCTGGTTCGTGGAGAACACCGACCTGCCCGACTGGCGCCTGCAAGCCGGGCGTTTCACCGCCTTCAACAACCAGGACAACAGCGCCACCCACGACGACTTCAGCGGCTACGGTGGCACCACCCGCAACCGGGCCATCAGCCTGGCCGGCGCCACCTTCGCGCCCGCTGGCCCGTTTGGCGGTGCGCTGTACGCCGGGCAACTGCAAGACACTTGGCGCCAGGCCTACCTGAACCTGAACCTGGCCGAAGGCAACTGGCGCCTGGACGGCAACCTGTACAGCACCCGCGACACCGGCAACGCCAGCGCCGGGGCAATCGACACCCTCGCCTACAGCCTGCTGGCCAAATACAGCTTCGGCGCCCAGGCGCTGAGCCTGGCCTACCAGAAAGTCGAGGGTGACACCCCGTTCGACTTCGTCGGCGGCGACTCCATCTACCTGGCCAACTCGATCAAGTACGCCGACTTCAACGGCCCCGGTGAGCGCTCGTGGCAACTGCGCTACGACCTCAACTTCGCCACCCTCGGCGTCCCCGGCCTGAGCCTGATGGGCCGCTACGTCAGTGGCCGCGGCATCGATGGCAGCCATGCCCCGGCAAACGGCGCCTATGTGAACCAGTACGGCAACGGCGGCAAACACTGGGAGCGCGACATCGACCTGAAATACGTGGTGCAGTCGGGTGCCGCCAAGGACCTGAGCCTGTCGTTCTCCCATGTAAGCCACCGCGCCAACCAGGCCCAGGCCGGCGATGACATCGACCGTATCTACCTGATCATCGAATACCCACTCAAAGGCAGCTTCTGACATGAGCACATCCCCTTCAGGCGCCTGGAGCCCGTTGCGCAACACAACCTTCCGCATGCTGTGGATCGCCACCATCGCCTCCAACATCGGCACCTGGATGCACGAGGTTGGCGCCGGCTGGCTGATGACCACGCTGTCGGCCAGCCCGCTGCACGTGGCGCTGATCCAGGTAGCCGGTTCGCTGCCGATGTTCTTCCTGGCCTTGCCGGCAGGTGCGGCGGCGGACATCGTCGACAAGCGCCGCTACCTGTTGCTGGTGCAGCTGTGGATGTCGACGGTGGCCGTGGTGCTGGCAGCGCTGACCCTGCTCGGGCTGATGAACGTGACCCTGCTGCTGGTCCTGACCCTGGCACTGGGCATTGGCACCGCGCTGATGATGCCGGCCTGGAGCGCATTGACGCCGGAGCTGGTGGGCAAGCAAGACCTGGCCAATGCAGTGGCAATTTCCAGCGTCGGCATCAACGTGTCGCGCGCCATCGGCCCGGCGCTGGCCGGCGTGGTGGTAAGCCTGGTCGGCCCGTGGCTGACCTTCGCCCTGAACGCCGTGTCGTTCGCCGGGGTGATCCTGGTGTTGCTGCTGTGGAAGCGCGAGGTGAAGGAGCCACTGCTGCCGGCAGAACGCTTTGTCGCCGCCATGCGCACCGGCCTGCGCTTTGCGCGCAGTGCCAAACCCTTGCAGGCTGTGCTGTTGCGGGCCTTGGCGTTCTTCTTCTGCGCCAGCGCCGGCACGTAGTTGCTGCCGTTGATCGTACGTGGCGAGATGCATGGCACTGCCGCCGACTTCGGCTTGCTGCTGGCTGCCATCGGCATCGGCGCGGTGGCCGGCGCGACCTTGCTGCCGCGCCTACGTGAACGCATCAGCCGCGACCGCCTGGTGATGCTGGCCAGCCTGCTGTATGCCCTGTTCCTGCTGGCCCTGGCGCTGGTGCGCAACTTCTATGTGCTGCTGCCGGCGATGCTGCTCAGCGGCGCGGCGTGGATTGCCGTGTTGTCCAATTTGCAGGTGGCGGCGCAAACCTCGGTGCCGGCCTGGGTAAGGGCACGGGCGTTGTCGGTGTACATCCTGATCTTCTTCGGCGCCATGGCCTGTGGCGGCTTGCTGTGGGGTACCGTTGCCAGCCATGTATCGATCACCGTCAGTCTGCTGTTTGCGGCAGGTGGGTTGGCATTGGGCACCTTGCTGACCTGCAAGGTGACGCTACCGGAAACCGAGGCTGAAGAGCTGACGCCGTCGCTGCACTGGCCGGTGCCGGTGTTGAGCGATGAGATGGACAAGGAAAGCGGACCGGTGATGGTGACCGTGGAGTACCACATCGACCCGGCCAAGGCTGCGGCATTCCAATTGGCGGCGCGGGAGCTGGAGGCCATGCGCAAGCGCAATGGCGCGTTGTCGTGGGGGTTGATGCGCGACAGTGCCGACCCGGCGGTGTGGCTGGAGTTCTTCTTTGAAGAGTCGTGGCTGGAGCATTTGCGCCATCACCATCGGGTGACGCGGGGGGAGCTGAAGATCGAGGCGCGGGTGCGGATGCTGCAGACGGATGGGGTTGCGGTGAAGATTCGGCATCTGTTGGCTGGGAGTGAGCACAAGGCTCATCATTGATGTAGGCCTCAGCGGCCCTATCGCCGGCAAGCCAGCTCCCACAGGAGCTCCACAACCCTCAAGGTCTGTGGAGATCCTGTGGGAGCTGGCTTGCCGGCGATAGGGCCAGAACAGCCGACACAAAAAAAGGGGCCAAAAAATGGCCCCTTCTTTGTATCAGCTCAGCTTAGAACGCAAAGCACGAGCAACCCAGCGACCCCCAGAAGCCCTGGAAGTCACTCACCGGCACACTCGATTTGCGCGCCTTGTCATGGCTGTGTGCATGCACCCCGCATGGGCCCGAGCACTGGTGCACGGCAGCAGCCAGCGACGGTGTACCCACACGCCAGTGCCCCGGAACCTTGGCAACCGGCGACCATTCCGGCAGCACTGGCACCTGCGGTGGGCCGAGGCGATCGAACTCGCCGGCACCGTACACAACCTTGCCATCGACAATGGTCAGCACCGACTCGATGCCCTTGATCGCCTCTTCATCAACGCTGAAGAAGTCCAGCGACAACGCCGCCAGGTCAGCCAGCTGGCCCACCTTGATCTGGCCTTTCTTGCCCTGCTCGCTGGAGAACCAGGCGCTGCCCTGGGTGAACAGTTGCAGCGCGGTATCGCGGTCAAGACCTTCTGGGTACAGTTCCATGCCGCCAACGGTCTTGCCACTCACCAGCCAGTACAGCGAGGTCCACGGGTTATAGCTGGACACACGGGTAGCATCGGTACCGGCACCGACCGGCACGCCCATGTCGAGCATGCGCTTGATCGGTGGGGTCTGCTCGGCAGCCTTGGCACCATAGCGGTCGACGAAGTACTCACCCTGGAAGGCCATGCGGTCCTGTACGGCGATACCACCGCCCAGGGCGCGCACGCGCTCGATGTTCTGCGGGGTGATGGTTTCGGCATGGTCGAAGAACCACGGCAGGCCGTTGAACGGGATGTCGCGGTTGACCTTCTCGAACACGTCGAGCATGCGCGTGATCGATTCGTTGTAGGTGGCGTGCAGGCGGAACGGCCAGCGCTGCTCGACCAGGTGGCGCACCACCGGCTCCAGCTCCTCTTCCATGGTCTGCGGCAGGTCCGGGCGCGGCTCGAGGAAGTCCTCGAAGTCGGCGGCGGAGAACACCAGCATTTCGCCGGCGCCGTTGTGGCGCAGGAAGTCGGTGCCGCTGTGCAGCTTGACGCTGGAGGTCCACTTCTTGAAGTCGTCCAGCTCTTCCTTGGGCTTCTGGGTGAACAGGTTGTAGGCAATGCGCACGGTCAGCTGGTTGTTGTCGGCCAGTTCCTGGATCACCGAGTAGTCGTCGGGGAAGTTCTGGTAGCCGCCGCCAGCGTCGATGGCACTGGTCAGGCCCAGGCGGTTCAGCTCACGCATGAACTGACGGGTCGAGTTGACCTGATACTCCAGCGGCAGCTTCGGCCCCTTGGCCAGGGTGGCGTAGAGGATCATCGCGTTCGGGCGGGCAATCAGCATGCCGGTCGGGTTGCCGAACTTGTCGCGCTGAATCTCGCCACCCGGCGGGTTCGGGGTGCTCTTGTCGTAGCCGACAGCCTTGAGCGCGGCGCGGTTGAGCAATGCGCGGTCGTAAAGGTGCAACAGGAACACCGGGGTATCGGGTGCAGCCTGGTTGATTTCTTCCAGGGTCGGCATGCGTTTTTCGGCGAACTGGAACTCGTTCCAGCCACCCACCACACGTACCCACTGCGGGGTAGGCGTGCGCGCAGCCTGGTCCTTGAGCATGCGCAGGGCATCGGCCACCGACGGCACGCCTTCCCAGCGCAGCTCCAGGTTGTAGTTCAGGCCACCACGGATCAGGTGCAGATGCGAGTCGTTCAGGCCGGGGATGACCGTGCGCTGCTTGAGGTCGACGATTTGCGTGGTGGCGCCCTTGTGGGCCATGGCCTCGGCGTCGTTGCCCACGGCGATGAAGCGGCCGTCCTTGATGGCGACGGCGCTAGCGGTGGGTTTTTCGCGGTCAACGGTGTGCAGTTTGCCGTTGAACAGAATCAGGTCGGCGGTCATGGAACCTCCTTGGGTGGATGCGTGAGCGGAACCGGCTTGGCCGGTGAAGGGCAATGCGGACCAGAGCGCGCCGGCGGCACCGAGGACGGTGCTGGTGGCGAGGAACTGGCGACGGGTCTTGTCGTTGCGGTCCTGGGACATGGGGTTCTCCGTCTCTGGGTGCGGCGGCGGCAGGCGCAACTGCGGAGCATGCCGGTTGGTGCAGTGCCAGGGCTTGGATGGATGTGCGGTGGGTTGTAGAAGGTTAGCCCTGATCAGGTTTTGTGCTGCCAGGGCCGGCCTCTTCGCGGGCTTGCCCGCTCCCACAGGGAAATCACAGGTTTCGAATGCTGTGCAGTACCTGTGGGAGCGGGCGAGCCCGCGAAGGCCTCCCACAACTACTGCTGGAGGAACGCCAGCAAGTCCTCATTCAGCTGCTGCGCATGGGTCACCGCAAACCCGTGCGGCGCCCCGGCGTACACCTTCAGCTCGGCCCCACGAATCAGTTCCGCCGCCTGCTTGCCAGTGGTCTCGAACGGCACGATCTGGTCGTCATCGCCATGAATCACCAGCGTCGGCACATCGACCTTGGCCATGTCCGGGCGGAAGTCGGTTTCGGAGAACGCCGTCACACAATCCAGGGTGCCCTTGATCGACGCCATCAGCGCAATGTTCAGGGTCTGGGCCTGCACGCCCTGGGATACCTGCTGCCCATGGTTGATGCCATAGAACGGCGCGGCAAAATCGGCGATGAACTGGGCGCGGTCGGCACGCAGGCCGGCGCGGATACCTTCGAACACCGACAGGTCGACACCCTCGGGGTTGTCGTCACGCTTGCCGAACACCGGCGTCACTGCCCCCAGCAGCACCAGGCCGGCCACCCGTTCGCTGCCGTGGCGAGCGATGTAGCGGCTGACGTCACCGCCACCCATGGAGAAGCCCACCAGGGTCACGTCGCGCAGGTCGAGGTGCTCGATCAGCTGGGCAATGTCATCGGCAAAGGTGTCGTAGTCGTAGCCGCTCCACGGCTGGCTCGACCGGCCAAAGCCACGGCGGTCGAAGGCGATGGCGCGGTAGCCACGGCTGGCCAGGAACTCCATCTGCGAATCCCACATGTCGGCATCCAGCGGCCAGCCGTGGCTGAACAGCACGGGCTTGCCGCTGCCCCAGTCCTTGAAGTAGATCGACGTGCCATCACGGGTAACGAAGGTGCTCATAACGGTATCTCCTTGAAAGTGTCGAGGTGAAGGCGTGGCTCAGCCGCGCAGCCAGTTGGCGCAGCGACGGGTTACCCAAGGCATGATGTAGAACACCACGGGCAGGATGACGAACAGGTTGACCATGAGGTTGCCGGTGATCGGGCCGCCCAACTGCGGGAAGCGGGCGAACAACGGCGCCAGCAGTTGCGGAATGACCATGGTCATCGGGCAGATCACCAGGTAGGTCAGCAGTGCCTGCTTCCAGCGCGGCGGTTGCGCGGCCGGGGTGCCCGGGGTGGTATCAAGAACCTGGTGTTGCAGGCATACGGTTACCACTTCGCGGTTGTCTTGGAGTGCGGTGTTCATCGGCGTTCCTTGGGATGAGCTTGCCCGCATCCACTGTGCAACGGTGAACGGGCGGAGGATTGGATGGGTGTGCTGCCCTTGGCGGGCACCGACTGGCGGCGCCCGCGGCGGTTGGGCTTACTTGTTGGCGTTGAAGGCGTTGTAGCTGGTCATCAGGTTGCGGTAGTCCGGAATGTGGTTGGAGCACAGTGCGGCCAGGCCTTCGATGTCGTTGCGCCAGTCGCGGTGCAGCTCACAGGCCACGCCGAACCAGGTCATCAGCTGTGCGCCGGCACGGCTCATGCGGTCATGGGCGGCGTCGCGGGTCATGGCGTTGAAAGTGCCGGAGGCATCGGTGACCACGAACACGTCGAATTCTTCTTCCAGGGCAGCCAGCGCCGGGAAGGCTACGCACACTTCGGTGACCACGCCGGCGATGATCAGCTGCTTCTTGCCGGTGGCCTTCACGGCCTTGACGAAGTCTTCGTTGTCCCAGGCGTTGATCTGGCCTGGACGGGCGATGTAGGGGGCGTCCGGGAACAGTGCTTTCAGTTCCGGTACCAGCGGGCCGTTGGGGCCTTGCTCGAAGCTGGTGGTGAGGATGGTTGGCAGGTTGAAGAACTTGGCCAGGTCGGCCAGGGCCAGCACGTTGTTCTTGAACGCGTCTGGTTCGATGTCCCGGACCAGGGACAGCAGGCCTGCCTGGTGGTCGACCAGCAGTACGGCGGCGTCGTCTTTGTTCAGGCGGTTGTATTTGAAGTTGGTCATGGGGGTAGCTCCTAAGGGTTTTGATTTTCAGTAAGTTGGGTGTTTCGCGTTGATGGGAGAAGATTAAAACCATCACCTTTGGAGCGGTAGATAGTGGTTTTTGGCTTTAGCGTTCTGTTTCAGGAACGATGGATTGGCGCTGGTTTTGCTGGCCTCTTCGCGGGCTTGCCCGCTCCCACAGGTACCGCGCTGGATTTGAATGCTGTGTAATCCCTGTGGGAGCGGGCGAGCCCGCGAAGAGGCCAGCACAGGCCCCATTGCCTGCAACGGCAACCTGCTCTATTACTACCCACAACCCTCCCCTCACACCCGAGACCACCATGCTGGCGTTCATCCAGTCGTCCCCGTTGTTGCTCGGTACCGCCCTGATCCTGCTCGACCTCGTGCTCTGGCAACTGATACCCATCCAGCACCGTGCCTGGCGCATCGGCACGCGGCTGGTGATATTCCTGCTGTTCAGCTCGGTGCTGGTAGCCGCAGGCATGAGCCCGCTGCAACCACCGCCCTGGCCCGACGATGTCTCGCGCAACCTGATGGCCACGGTGCTGAGCATCGGCTGGTGGCTGTTTGGCGCACGCACGGTCACGGTGGTATTCGGCCTGCTGCTGGTCGCCCGTGGCAGCCATGGCGGGCGGTTGCTGCAGGATGTGCTGGGGGCGTTGATCTTCCTGGTGGCCGTGGTGGCTGCCGCAGGCTATGTGCTGCAGTTGCCGGTGAAAGGCCTGCTGGCGACATCGGGGGTGATGGCCATCGTCATCGGCCTGGCGTTGCAGAGCACCCTGGCCGATGTGTTCAGCGGCATCATCCTGAACACCACGCGGCCGTACCAGATTGGCGATTCGATCTCTATCGACGGCACCGAAGGCAAGGTGCTGGAAATCGACTGGCGCGCCACGCGCCTGCTGACCGGCACCGGCAGCCTGGCGGTAATCCCCAACTCGGTGGCGGCCAAGGCCCGGCTGCTCAACCACAGTCGCCCGGCCGATGTGCATGGGGTGTCCATCAGCGTGGTGGTGCCGGCCAAGGTGCGGCCCAAGCGGGTATTCGATGCACTGGAAAAAGCCTTGCAGGGCGTGAGCGCCATTCTTGCCACGCCCAAACCGAAGGTGACGGTAAAGGCTTCAACGCTGGAATCCGTGGAGTACGAGGCCAGTGGCTTCGTAGCGGACGCAAGCGTCAAGGGCGATGCGCGCAACCAGCTGTTCGACCTGGCGCACCGGCACCTGGAGGCCAGCGGGGTAATGTGGAACATCGACCTGGCCATGCCGCCACGCAGCCGCCAGCGCGAGGTGCTGGACGAGGTGCGGGTGTTCCGCTCGTTGAGCGCCGAGGAACGCGATGCGCTCAGCCAGCGCATGACCGCCGTGGAGTACCTGGCGGATCAGGTGATTCTGGAGGTGGGCGAGCATTCCGAGCATTTGCTGGTGATTGGCAGCGGCGTGGTCTCGGCATCGGTGCGCGATGGCGACAAGCTGCTGGAAGCCGGGCGCATGGGGCCGGGCGAGGTGCTGGGGATCGAGGGGATCATCGATGAAGACGATTCGTTTGCCGAGTTCCGCACATTGACCAGTTGCGTGCTGTACCGTATCGACAAGGAGCAGGTGAAGAGTTGCCTGGTGCAGCGTGGCGATGTGCAGACGGCGCTGAGCAAGTTGCAGCGGTTCCGGCGCCAGAGCCGGGAGTCGTTGTTGCTGCAGAAGCCGGCCTTGATCAAGAAAGGCGGCTTCCTTAGCTGGTTGCACAAGTAACTTCAGAGCTGACACTGCCCTCTGTAGGAGCGGCCTTGTGTCGCGAAAGGGCCGCAAAGCGGCCCCGGCAATTTATGCGGCGAAGCTGAAATCCTGGGGGCGCTGCGCACCCCTTTCGCGACACAAGGCCGCTCCTACAAAAGCAGCGTAGGGCTTACAGGACAACCCGCAGGCACTGCCCCGCGTGGTACAGCGAGAACCCGGACTCATAGAACGCGGTGCGCAGCGATGGCGCACTCACACCATTCATCGGCGAGAACGGAATCGGCAAACTGTCCGCCTCGCCCTTCAGCAGGAATTCGGCAAACGCCCGGCCAATCACGGTACCGGTGGTATTGCCTCGCCCGTTATACCCAGTCACCGCCACCAGCCCCGGCGCCGGCTCGAACAGGCGCATCAGGTGGTCGGGGGTGAAGTCGATGCAGCCGGTCCAGTGCATCTCCCACTCGACCTTGCCCAGCTCCGGGTAGTAGTGGCTCTGGATCCGGTCGGCCCAGCTGCGCACGAACCACGCCGGCTTGTTGTCGACCCGGCCCAGGCTGCCGAGCAGCAGGCGGCCCTGGTCGTCGCGGCGGATGCTGCTGAGCACGGTGCGGGTGTCCCACGAGCCTTGGCCGTGTGGCAGCACCTTGTCGGCCGCAGCACCCTGTAGCGGCTTGGACGCCACCTGGTAGTAATAACCGCGGAAGAACTGCTTCTGCAGGTTGCTCCAGTCGCCTTCGGTGTAGGCGCCTGTGGAAATCACCACCTTGTCGGCGCGCACCGAGCCCCGTGCAGTTTTCACACGCCAGGCGTCGCCATCACGCTCCAGGCCTTCGACCGAAGACTGCTGAAACAGCTTGCCGCCCAGGCGTGCCACGGCAGCAGCCAGGCCCTGGGTGTAGCCCATGGGGTTGATGGTGCCGGCGCGGCGGTCGAGCAGCGCGGCGGAAATCTTGCTGGTACCGCAGTATTCCTGGCACTGGGCGCCCGTCAGCAACTCGACATCGGCACCACGGCGGCGCCATTGTTCGTGCCGGGCTTCAAGGTCGGCGATGCCGGTGGCGTTGTGCGCCATGTGCAGCGTGCCTTTGTGCTGGGCCTGGCAGTCGATGCCCAGCCGCTCGATCATGGCGAACACTTCAGCCGGGGCTTCGCCGAGCACCTTGTTCAGGCGGCTGCCCTGCTTCTGGCCGAGGGTGGCCTCGACGTCGTCGGGGCGGATCCAGGTGCCGGCATTGACCAGGCCGACGTTGCGCCCGGAACCGCCATGGCCGATCTTCCAGGCCTCCAGCAGGATCACCGACTTGCCCTGTTCGAGCAGGTGGATGGCCGCCGACAGGCCGGTAATACCGCCACCGATCACGCAGACATCGGCCTTGTGCTCACCGGCCAGGGCCTGGGCGGCAACGGTCGGTTTGCTGACGAATTCCCACAAGCATTCTTGACGCAGTTCGGACATGGCCCGGCTCCAGCAATTTGTTCTTGTTGGGGCTGCGTTGCAGCCCATTCGCGGGCACGCCCGCTCCCACAGGGACCACACAGACCTCAAAGGCAGTGGAGATCCTGTGGGAGCGGGCGTGCCCGCGAACCGGGGGCGAGGCCACCGGCCATGCAGCATCAATCGATCAGTCGAACACAATACCCTGCGCCAGCGGCAGCTCGCGCGAGTAGTTCACGGTGTTGGTCTGGCGACGCATGTAGCCTTTCCAGGCATCCGAACCCGACTCACGACCACCGCCAGTTTCCTTCTCGCCACCAAACGCACCGCCGATCTCGGCGCCGCTGGTGCCGATGTTGACGTTGGCGATGCCGCAGTCGCTGCCCGACGCACTCTGGAAGCGCTCGGCCTCACGAATATCGGTAGTGAAGATGCACGACGACAGGCCTTGTGGCACTTCGTTGTTCAGGCGCAGGGCCTCTTCGAAGTCGTCGTAGGCCAGCACGTACAGGATCGGGGCGAAGGTTTCGTGGCGCACCACGTCGCTCTGCGCCGGCATTTCGGCAATGGCTGGCGACACGTAGTAAGCGTTCGGGTACTGGTCATCCAGCTGACGCTCGCCACCAAACACCTGGCCACCTTCGTCGCGGGCCTTGGCCAGCGCGCCTTGCATGGCGTCGAACGACAGCTTGTCGATCAGCGGGCCTACCAGGTTGTCCTTGCGTGGGTCGCCGATACGCACTTTGCCGTAGGCCGCTTTGACGCGGGCAACCACTTCGTCCTTGATCGAGCGGTGCACGATCAGGCGACGCAGGGTGGTGCAACGCTGGCCAGCAGTCCCGACAGCCGAGAACAGGATGCCGCGCACGGCCAGGTCCAGGTCGGCGCTCGGCGCCAGGATCATGGCGTTGTTGCCGCCAAGTTCGAGGATGCTGCGGCCGAAACGGGCAGCCACACGTGGGCCTACTTCGCGGCCCATGCGGGTGCTGCCGGTGGCGCTGACCAGCGGCACGCGCGGGTCGTCGACCATGGCTTCGCCGGCTTCACGGCCGCCGATGACCAGCTGTGCCAGGCCAGCCGGGGCGTCGCCGAAGGCTTTCAGGGCTTTTTCGAACAGTGCCTGGCAAGCCAGTGCGGTCAGCGGGGTCTTTTCAGACGGCTTCCACACCACCGAGTTACCGGCGACCAGGGCCAGGGCGGTGTTCCAGGCCCAGACGGCGACCGGGAAGTTGAAGGCGCTGATCACGCCGACCACACCCAGCGGGTGCCAGGTTTCACGCATGTGGTGGCCCGGGCGCTCGGAGGCGATGGTCAGGCCGTACAGCTGGCGCGACAGGCCAACGGCGAAGTCGCAGATGTCGATCATTTCCTGCACTTCGCCCAGGCCTTCCTGGGTGATCTTGCCGGCTTCGATCGATACCAGCTCGCCGAGGTCTGCCTTGTGCTCACGCAGCACTTCGCCAAACAGGCGCACCAGCTCGCCACGGCGCGGGGCCGGTACAGTGCGCCAGGCTTCGAAGGCGCTTTGGGCCTGGTCGATACGGGCGATGGTCTCGGCCTTGCCGAGCAGTTTCACCGAGGCGATCTGGCTGCCGTCGATCGGCGTGTGAACAGGGTAGTCGCCCTGGGTGTAAGCCTCGGCGGCAACGCCAAGGCGCTCGAGCAATCCAGCAACCATTAGTGCATCTCCTACATCGGGTGATGGGGTGGAAAAATGATGTGGATCAGTATTAATCCGATCACATAGGTACAACAAACGACCTTTATTCCGCATATCATTCCGTCAGGTAATGATTTGAGCCGCAGAGACCGCTATGTCCAAACGCCTGGTGCCTTCCATGACCGCCCTGCAGTGCTTTGAGGCTGCAGCCCGCCATTTGAGCTTTACCCGTGCCGCCGAAGAACTGCACCTGACCCAGAGCGCAGTCAGCAAGCAGGTGGCGCAGCTGGAAGACATGCTGCGCCACCACCTGTTCCTGCGCATCCGCCGGCGCCTGCAACTGACGCCGGCCGGCAGCCTGTACCTGGCCGAGGTCAACAAGATCCTCACCCAGGTGGACATGTCCAGCCGCTACGTACTGACCTACGGCGAGCAGACCGAGATATTGAAGGTAGCCACTCAACCGAGTTTTGGCGTGCGTTGGTTGATTCCTCACCTCAAGGGTTTTGGCAAACGTCACACCAACATCCACCTGGACATCCGCAACGAGATGGAGCCGTTTGCCCTGTTGCAGGGCTCGGCGGACGTGGTGTTCTTCTATGGCCAGGGGACCTGGCCTGGGGCTACCTGCGTGGAGCTGTTCCGCGAAGAGGTGGTGCCAGTGTGCGCGCCGGAGCTGCTGGCCGGGCGTGAGCTGGGTGGTGCCGAGGAACTGGCCGATCTGGTGCTGCTGCAGAGCACGTCGCGGCCGGAGGCCTGGCATGAGTGGTTCCTGGAGCAGGACCTGCAGAGCGTCAGTGCTTACCACGGGCCACGCTTCGATACGTTCTATATGGCGTTGAGTGCGGCGCAGGCCGGGTGTGGGGTGGCGTTGGTGCCGCGTTACCTGGCGGCCAAAGAACTGGCTGAAGGTAGCCTGGTGGTGCCGTGGAACCATGCTATGCGCAGTGCTGGGGCGCATTACCTGGCGTATGCCGAGCATGCGGCGGAGGTGCCCAAGGTGAGGGCGTTGGTGGAATGGATTCACGAGCAGCTATCGGCTTGAAGGCCTCTTCGCGGGCACGCCCGCTCCCACAAGGGCGTCGCGCGGCCACTGTGGGAGCGGGCGTGCCCGCGAAAGGGCCCTTGAGGTCGATCAAAAAAGGAATGACACACTCACTTTTTTTCGCTTGTGAGCCAAGTGCATTCCCAGCTTTCATGTAAGCGTCCGAACCCAACCAGGAAGCTAGCGATGCCCGCCCACGATTTCGTCAGCCCAGACAGCATTCGCGCGCAGTTCTCTGCCGCCATGTCGCTCATGTACAAACAGGAAGTGCCGCTGTACGGCACGCTGCTGGAGCTGGTGAGCGAAATCAACCAGCAGGTCATGGCCCAGCAGCCCCAGGTTGCCGAGGCCCTGCGCTGGACCGGCGAAATCGAACGCCTGGACCACGAACGCCATGGCGCCATCCGCGTCGGCACTGCCGAAGAACTGGCCACCATCGCCCGCCTGTTCGCGGTCATGGGCATGCAGCCGGTCGGCTACTACGACCTAAGCTCCGCCGGGGTGCCGGTGCACTCCACCGCCTTCCGCGCCGTGCACGAGCAGTCGCTGCACGTCAGCCCGTTCCGGGTGTTCACCTCGCTGCTGCGCCTGGAACTGATCGATAACCCGCAGCTGCGTGAACTGGCCCAGAGCATCCTGGCCAAGCGCCAGATCTTCACCCCCCGCGCCCTCGAACTGATCGCCCAATGCGAGCGCGATGGCGGCCTGAACGCGGCAGATGCCGAGGCGTTCGTGCAGGAAGCGTTGCACACTTTCCGCTGGCACCATGACGCTACCGTCACCGCCGAGCAGTACCAACAGTTGCACGACCAGCACCGCCTGATCGCCGACGTGGTGGCCTTCAAGGGCCCGCACATCAACCACCTGACCCCACGCACCCTGGACATCGATGCAATCCAGCTCGGCATGCCGGCCAAGGGCATCCCGCCGAAGGCCGTAGTCGAAGGCCCGCCCACCCGCCGTCACCCGATATTGCTGCGCCAGACCAGCTTCAAGGCCTTGCAGGAGAAAGTCGCGTTCAGCGACCAGCAAGGCAGCGAAGGCAGCCATACCGCACGCTTCGGCGAGATCGAGCAGCGCGGCGCGGCGCTGACGCCCAAAGGCCGCCAGCTGTACGACAAACTGCTCGACGCCACCCGCGCTGCCTTGGGTGGCGCACCGGCCGAGGCAAATGCCGAGCGTTACATGGCACTGCTGAAAGACACCTTTGCCGAATTCCCGGATGACCTGGCGCAGATGCGTGAGCAGGGCCTGGCGTACTTCCGCTACTTCGCCACCGAAAAAGGCCTGGCTGCGCGTGACCAGGAAGGCCGTCCGGCTACCCTGCAAGGGCTGATCGAAGCTGGCCATGTGCACTTCGAGGCGTTGGTATATGAGGATTTCCTGCCGGTGAGCGCGGCGGGGATCTTCCAGTCCAACCTGGGGGACGATGCGCAGGCCGAGTACGGCAGCAATGCCAACCGCGATGCGTTTGAGGCGGCGCTGGGGCTGCAGGTGCAGGATGAGCTGGCGTTGTATGCGCAGAGCGAGCGGCGTTCGTTGCAGGCATGTGCCCAAGCGTTGAACCTGGGATCGATGTAAGGCTGGATATCGCCGGGGGCGCTTTGCGCCCCATTCGCGGGCACGCCCGCTCCCACAGGATCACCACAGGCCCAAGGCTTGCGCTGTCCCTGTGGGAGCGGGCGTGCCCGCGAATGGGCCGCAGAGCGGCCCACTGCGGTATCAGCGAAAACGATCGACTTCCTGCCGTAACTGCGCCGCCAGCCCTTCCAGCTCTCGCGCAGTAAAGGCCAGCTCATTGGCCACCTCGCGCTGCTCGCCGTTGGCCTGGGCAATGCTCTGCAAATTGCGGCTGAGCACTGTCGCAGTGCTGCTCTGCTCCTGAGTCGCCGTACTGATCACCGCAAACTGCTCACCCGCCGCTCGACTTTGCTCGTCGATACGCGCCAGCGCCTCTGCCACCTTGTCGTTACGCGCCAGGCCTTCCTGCATCAGCTGGTTACCTTGCTCCAGCGTAGTGATGGCGTGCCCGGTCTGCTGCTGGATGCTGGTGATCATGCCGGATATCTCATCCGTAGCCTGACGGGTTCGCGCCGCCAGCCCACGCACCTCATCAGCCACCACCGCAAAGCCCCGCCCCTGTTCACCGGCGCGGGCAGCCTCGATGGCAGCATTCAATGCCAGCAGGTTGGTCTGCTCGGCAATGGCTGTGATCACGCTAATAATTCCGCCGATTTCCTGAGACCGCGCGCCCAGGCTATCCATCACCGTAGCCGTGCCGCCGAGGGCATCGGCAATCTGCTTCAGCGAGCGCGATGCCTCGTCCATGGCGTTGCGGCCGATGCGGGTCTGCTGGGCGTTGTCACGGGCCATGCGCTCGGTGCCCGCCATGTTGTCGGCGATGTTCATCGAGGTGGCGCTGAACTCCTCCACCGCACCGGCCATGCTGGTGATTTCGCCGGACTGCTGGTCCATGCCCTCGCAGGCGCCAGCAGACAGGCCGGACAGCGAACGGGCGCGGGTGCTGACCTGCTCGGATGCGCTGCGGATGTGCTCGACCATGGTCGACAATGCCTCGCCCATCTTGTTGAAGCTGCGGGCCAGCTGGCCGATTTCATCATCGCTGGTCACGCTCAACCGCGCATTCAGGTCGCCAGCCCCCAGCGCTTCGGCCTGACGCACCAGGTCGTCCAGCGGGCGCAACTTGCGCCGCAGCAACCACAGGGTGGCCGCCACGGCCAGCAGCATGGCCAACACACTGCCGATGGCCAGGCGCAGGCCGACGCTCCAGGTCACCTCGCGAATTTCCGCCATCGGCATGCTCGCCACCACCGTCCAGGGGCCTTCGGCAAAGGGTGCGGTGGCGCTGTACAGCTGCTGCTCGGCATTGGCCGGCGGCACCAGCCATTGGCCCTTGTCATCCTGCAAGGCCAACGAGCCGGTCTGGCCGATACGGAAGCGCTTGAGGTTGGCGAACTGCGCGTTCTGCGCGTCGGTGTAGTCGAAGCCGACGAACAGCACGGCAATCACCCGGCCATTGCTGTCGCTTACAGGCACATAACGGGTCATGTAGTTGCGTTCGAACAGCACGGCACGGCCAACATACATCTGCCCGGCCAGCAGCTTGAGGTACGCCGGGTGCTGGCGATCGAGCTGGGTGCCGATGGCGCGGCTACCGTCCTGCTTCTTCAGGTTGGTGCTGATGCGCACGAAGTCGTCGCCGCTGCGCACGAACAACGTGGCGATGCCGGCGGTCATCTGCTGGAATTCGTCAACCAGCTGGAAGTCGTTGTTGAGCAAGTGCTCGCCCAGGTACAAGGCAGGCGTCGCCTGGCCGGCGACCTGCACGGTCTCGCCGGCATGCAGCGACAGGCCCGAAGCGAAGCGGCGCTCGAACAGGCCGCTGAGGCGCTGGGTATTGTCCTTGAGCGAGCCGTGGAAGGTGTCGAGCTGGTCCGCCAGCAAGCGCGCTTCACTGGCCAGGTGGGCCTGGCGGGTGGCGAGGTTGGCATCGTCCAGCGAACGCAGGGCGAACAGGGTACTGCCGGAAATGACCAACGCCAGCACGATGGCGAGGGCGACACCGAGCTGCGAGGCGATGCGGGCACGCGGTTGAGACATGGGGAAGCTCCAGGCAAGAGGCCGGGATCGTCCTGATCACGCTGACCGCCCGCTTTTGATCGACGGGAAGCGCGCCCTCTTCCGGGACGCTGGTGCCAGTGGATCGGCGTCGCTGGGGAATACTTGAGTGTCGGGCCGGGGTATACGCAAACGTTTTCTATCGCCTGTTCCGACCTCTTCGCGGGTAAACCCGCTCCCACAGTTCAATCGCGCAAAACCTGAATCATGCGCCGTACCTGTGGGAGCGGGTTCACCCGCGAATGGGCCGGAACAAGCGATCAAAGGGGCGGCAGGATTTCCACATCCGGCAGATCCATGGCCGCCACCTCCTGCTCAAGAAAGGCACTCAACCGCCGCAGCCGCTCCCCCCCGCGCCGAGTACGCGGCCACACCAGGTAGTAATCCATACCGCTGGGCACCGCCGTCGGCCAGGGCAGGCTCAGGCGCTTCTGCGCCACATCCTCGGCCACCATCAGCAAATCACCCATAGAAATCCCGTAGCCACGCGCCGCCGCAATCATGCCCAGCTCCAGGGTATCGAACACCTGCCCGCCCTTGAGCGACACCTTGTCACTCAGGCCCATGCGCTCCAGCCATTCGCGCCAGTCGCGCTTGTCCACGGTGGGGTGCAGCAGCTCGATGCCGGCCAGCCGGCACACGCCCCAGGGCTCTTCATCGAGCAGGTCCGGCGCACCGACCGGGATCAGCAGCTCCGGGAACAGCTTGCGCACCTCCCAGTCCGCCGGGAACACCCCGTCGCTGAGCAGCACCGCACAATCGAACGGCTCCTGGTTGAAGTCCACATGGTCGACGTCCATCCAGGCGCTGGTCAGTTGCACCTCGTTGCCCGGCTGCAAGTGGCGAAAGCGGCTAAGGCACGCCAGCAACCAGCGCATGGTCAGGGTCGAAGGCGCCTTCATGCGCAGGATGTCATCTTCGCCACACAAGGTCTCGCAGGCCCGCTCGAATGCGGCGAAGCCCTCACGCACCCCCGGCAGCAACACCCGACCGGCTTCGGTCAGTTGCAGGCTGCGCCCGCTGCGCACGAACAGGCGGCAGGCAAAATGCTCTTCCAGGGTGCGGATGTGCCGGCTGATCGCGCTTTGGGTGATCGACAGCTCTTCGCCGGCACGGGTGAAGGAGCTGAGCCGTGCGGCAGCTTCGAATGCGCGCAAGGCATACAGCGGTGGTAGCTGGCGTGGCATCAGGCACCTGCAATATGGGCGTGAGAGGCGAATCATCAAGAAGCATATATGCATGAGTTAAACTCATGCCAACTATCGCATTTATCCTTTTGTGCAAAGTTGACCGAGGCCTCAGAATCGCGCTTCGTTCATCAGCCCAGGAACAAGGACCGCCCATGCACGTCGCGCCCACTACCGAACTCAAGGCTTTGCTGCGCCTGGCCGGGCCGCTGATTGCCTCGCAGTTGGCGCACATGCTGATGGTGCTGACCGACACCCTGATGATGGCCCGCATCAGCCCTCAGGCCCTGGCCGGTGGCGGTTTGGGCGCGGCCAGCTATTCGTTCGTGTCGATCTTCTGCCTGGGCGTGATCGCCGCCGTCGGCACGCTGGTTGCCATTCGCAAGGGCGCCAACGACATCGAAGGGGCCACCCGCCTGGCCCAGAACGGCCTGTGGCTGGCCTGGGGCCTGGCGCTGTTCGCCGCGCTGGTGCTGTGGAACCTTGAACCGGTACTGCTGCTGTTCGGGCAACAGCCCGAAAACGTGGCCTCGGCTGCGCAGTTCCTGACCCTGCTGCCGCTGGCCCTGCCCGGCTACCTGACCTTCATGGCCTTGCGCGGCTTCACCAGCGCGCTGGGCCGCTCGACCCCGGTAATGGTTATCAGCCTGGTCGGCACGGTGCTCAACTATCTGTTCAACGTGGCGCTGATCGAAGGCATGTTCGGCCTGCCCAAGCTGGGCCTGATGGGCATCGGCCTGGTCACTGCGGTGGTGTCGATGGGCATGGCCGTCGCCCTGGCGCTGTATATCCGCTGGCACCCGGCTTATGCCGCCTACCCATTGCGCAAGGGCCTGTCGCGCCCATCGATGCCAGCCCTGCGCGAGCTGTGGCGGCTAGGCCTGCCGATTGGTGGCACCTACATGGTGGAAGTAGGCCTGTTCGCCTTTGCCGCGTTGTGCATGGGCGTGCTGGGCAGCACCGAGCTGGCGGCACACCAGATCGCTTTGCAGATCGTATCCACGGCGTTCATGGTACCGACGGGCTTGTCGTATGCGGTGACCATGCGCGTGGGCCTGTACTACGGCGCCGGCAACCTGCTGGCAGCGCGCAGCGCCGGGCGCGTGGGCATCGGCTTCGGGGCGATGATCATGTTTGCCTTTGCTGCGCTGTTCCTGCTGCTGCCTGAAGCGCTGGTGGGGCTGTTCATCGACCGTAATGACCCCGGCTTTGCAGCCATCTACCAACTGGCGGTGCAGTTGTTGATGGTGGCAGCCTGGTTCGAACTGTTCGATGGCATGCAGACCATTGCCATGGGCTCCATACGCGGGCTGAAGGATGCCAAGACCACTTTCCTGATCGGCCTGTGCTGCTACTGGCTGGTGGGGGCGCCGAGTGCCTGGTTGTTCGCGTTCAACCTGGGCGGTGGGGCAGTCGGGATCTGGTGGGGGCTGGCACTGGGGCTGGCGTGTGCGGCGGTGGCGCTGACCTTTGGCTTTGAGTGGCGGATGAAGCGGTTGATGAGGAAGGCTGGGGTGCCTGAAAGGTCTGCAGTTTCTGTGTGATTTCTGGGGCTGCTTTGCAGCCCATTCGCGGCGCAAGGCCGCTCCCACAGGGGCCTGTGTACGCAGGTCAATGTGGGAGCGGCCTTGTGTCGCGATCGGAGGGCGAAGCCCTCCCCTACGCTGTCACAGGCTAACCAGCTTCGGCCTGCTGCAATTGAGCAGGAACTCCATCAGTTCATCCACCGGCAACGGCTTGCTAACCAGGAACCCTTGCACCTGGTCGCACCCAAACCCGCGCAAAAGTTCCAGCTGCTCTTCACTCTCCACCCCTTCGGCCACCACCTCCAGGTTGAGGTTGTGCGCCAGGTTGATCATGGCGTGCACCAGCTTGCGGTTTTCCTCGCGCATTTCCATTTCGGCCACAAAGCTGCGGTCTACCTTGAGCAAGGTGATCGGCAGGCTGTTGAGGTGCACGAACGAGGAAAACCCGGTGCCGAAATCGTCAAGCGAGAAGCGCACGCCCAAGCGGCCCAGGGCGTCCATGGTCTGGCGCACCACCTCGTTGCGGCGCATTACTGCCGTTTCGGTCAGCTCGAACTCCAGCCAGCGGGCATCCACGCCATGCTCGAGGATCAGGCGGCTCAGGGTAGCCAGCAACTGGCTGTCCTGAAACTGACGGAAGCTCAGGTTGACGGCCATGTGCAGCGGCTCAAGGCCCCGCTCGCACAGCGCCTGCATGTCACGCAGGGCACGTGAGATGACCCAGTAACCCAGCGGCACGATCAAGCCGCTCTGCTCGGCCAGGGGCACGAACTCGCTGGGCGGCAACAGCCCGCGCTCGGCATGGCGCCAGCGCACCAGCGCCTCCAGGCCAACGATGCGCCCGTCGGCCAGGTCAAGCCGCGGCTGATAGTGCAGCTCCAGCTCGTCGCGGCGCAGGGCGCGGCGCAGCTCGCTTTCCAGGTCGGCCAGGCTGCGCGCGTTGCGGTTGATACGTTCATTGAACACATGGAAGGTGCAGCCCTGGCTGCCCTTGGCCTGGCGCATGGCGATATGCGCGTGCCACATCAGCGGGTCGGCACCACTCTGCGCGCGGGCATGGGCCAGGCCCAGGCTGCACCCCAGCAGCAGGCTTTCGCCGTCGATCCAGTAGGGCTCGGCCAGGGCCTCGACGATGCGCTCGGCAATCCATTCGGCACGGTTGGCGTCGCGACGGGTGTCGATCAACAGGGCAAACTCGTCGCTGCCCAGGCGCGCCAGCTGGTCGCCCGCCTCCAGCTGGTTCTGCAACCGCGACACAACTTGCAGGATCAGCCGGTCGCCGCTCTGGTGGCCGAGAGCATCGTTGACGTGACGGAAGTTGTCCAGGTCCAGGTGGCCCAGGGCAACACCACGGCCCTCGTTTTCGGCCAGGCGCGCAGTGAGCAAGGCCTGGAAGCCCTGGCGGTTGGCGATGCCGGTCAGTGGGTCCTGTTCGGCCAGGCGCTGCAAGGTGGCCACCAGCACACCACGCTCACGCACATGGCGCAGCGAGCGGCGCAAGGCATCGGCATTGAGCTGGTCGCGTACCAGCCAGTCGCTGACCGCGGTTGGCGCCACCTCGGGCTCGTGGTCGAGCAACAGGATGGTCGGCAAATCGCAGCGCCCCGGCACCGGCTGCCGGGCCGGCGTTGCCAGCACGACTGCCTGGCGGTCATGGCTGAACAGGCTGTCGACTGCGTCCCAGTTAGGCGCGGTCAGCAACACGGCGCTGCCGCTCAGGGCAGGCATGCAAGCGTGCAACAAGGCGGCCCATTCCGGCTCATCAGCCAACAGCAGCAAACGCAAAGGTTCGACAGGCGTGGACAAGCGGACTCCTTAGGGCTTCACGGTGCAACGATAACTGGCGGGTATGCTACTGCATTTAATGAAAATGATTTTCACTTTTATACATGTTTTTACGGGCGTAGCATCCCGACGTATTTTGTCGTGCATCCTGCTCGAAACGAGCCGAAGCGGCAAATATGATTTTTTCAGGTACTAGGATTAGTAACACTAATAGTAGGCCGGACAAAAGTCTGACTCAGACGTCAGACGGTCGCGCCACAACCGCCCCATGCCTGTTAGAATGCGCGGCTATTTTCTGGCGACCCCGGTTTCTAGCATGTCCCGACTCAATCCCCGGCAGCAGGAAGCCCGTGACTACGTCGGCGGCCCTCTTTTGGTGCTCGCTGGTGCAGGTTCGGGCAAGACCAGCGTGATCACGCGCAAGATTGCCCACCTGATCCAGAACTGCGGCATCCGTGCCCAGTACATCGTGGCGATGACCTTTACCAACAAGGCCGCGCGCGAGATGAAGGAACGGGTCGGCACGCTGCTGCGCCCGGGGGAGGGCCGCGGGCTTACGGTGTGCACCTTCCACAACCTGGGCCTGAACATCATCCGCAAGGAGCACGAGCGCCTGGGCTACAAGCCGGGCTTCTCGATCTTCGACGAGTCCGACATCAAGGCGTTGCTGTCGGACATCATGCAGAAGGAATACTCCGGCGACGACGGCATCGACGAGATCAAGAACATGATCGGTGCCTGGAAGAACGACCTGATCCTGCCGCCCGAGGCCTTGGAAAAGGCCCGCAACCCCCGCGAGCAGACCGCCGCCATCGTCTACACCCACTACCAGCGCACGCTCAAGGCGTTCAACGCAGTGGACTTCGACGACCTGATCCTGCAGCCGGTCAAGCTGTTCCAGGAGCACCCCGAGGTGCTGGAGCGCTGGCAGAACCGCGTGCGCTACCTGCTGGTGGACGAATACCAGGACACCAACGCCAGCCAGTACCTGCTGGTGAAGATGCTGATCGGCATGCGCAACCAGTTCACCGTGGTGGGCGACGACGACCAGTCGATCTACGCCTGGCGGGGTGCCCGGCCCGAGAACCTGATGCTGCTCAAGGAGGACTACCCCTCCCTGAAGATCGTCATGCTCGAGCAGAACTACCGCTCCACCAGCCGCATCCTGCGCTGCGCCAACGTACTGATCGCCAACAACCCGCACGCGTTCGAGAAACAGCTGTGGAGCGAGATGGGCGTGGGCGACGAGATTCGCGTCATCCGCTGCAAGAACGAGGAAGCCGAGGCCGAACGCGTGGCCATGGAAATCCTCACCTTGCACCTGCGCACCAACCGCCCGTACAGCGACTTTGCCATCCTTTACCGCGGCAACTACCAGGCCAAGCTGATCGAACTGAAGCTGCAGCACCACCAGGTGCCGTATCGCCTGTCAGGCGGCAACAGCTTCTTCGGCCGCCAGGAGGTCAAGGACCTGATGGCCTACCTGCGCCTGCTGGTGAACCCGGACGATGACAACGCCTACCTGCGGGTGATCAACGTACCGCGCCGCGAAATCGGCTCCACCACCCTGGAAAAGCTCGGCAACTATTCCACCGAGCGCGGCATCTCGATGTACGCCGCCAGCGAGGAGCTGGGCCTGGGCGAGCACCTGGACGCCCGCTATACCGAGCGTTTGCAGCGCTTCAAACACTGGCTGGACGGCGTGCGCCACAAGGTTGCCCTGGAAGACCCGATTGCCGCGCTGCACGAGATGATCCGCGACATCGACTACGAGAACTGGATTCGCCAGCAGACCGCCAGCGACAAGGCTGCCGAGTTCCGCATCAGCAACGTCTGGTTCCTGGTCGAAGCGCTGAAGAACACCCTCGAAAAGGATGAAGAGGGTGACATGACCATCGAGGACGCCATCGGCAAGCTGGTGCTGCGCGACATGCTCGAGCGCCAGCAGGAAGAGGAAGAAAACGCCGAAGGTGTGCAGATGATGACCCTGCACGCCTCCAAGGGCCTGGAATTCCCCTACGTGTTCATCATGGGCATGGAAGAGGAAATCCTCCCGCACCGCTCCAGCATCGAGGCCGACACCATCGAAGAAGAACGCCGCCTGGCTTACGTGGGCATCACCCGCGCGCGCCAGACCCTGGCCTTCACCTTCGCCGCCAAGCGCAAGCAGTACGGTGAAATCATCGACTGCACGCCCAGCCGGTTCCTCGACGAACTGCCACCGGATGACCTGGCCTGGGAGGGCCTGGACGATGCACCGGTCGAGGTAAAGGCCGCCCGCGGCAACAACGCCTTGGCCGATATCCGGGCAATGCTCAAACGCTGATCAACCATTACTCTTTAATTCTGCCGCTTTTAGCGGCCACCTTTGTTACATCGAGGAATACCACAGTGGAAGCACTGCATCAGAAGATTCGCGAAGAAGGCATCGTGCTTTCCGATCAGGTTCTCAAAGTCGACGCGTTTCTCAACCACCAGATCGACCCTGCGCTGATGCAGCTGATCGGTGACGAGTTCGCCCGCCTGTTCGCTGACGCGGGCGTGACCAAGATCGTCACCATCGAAGCCTCGGGCATTGCCCCGGCGGTGATGACGGGCCTGAAGCTGGGCGTGCCGGTGATTTTCGCCCGCAAGCACCAGTCGCTGACCCTGACCGAGAACCTGCTGACTGCCTCGGTGTATTCCTTCACCAAGCAGACCGAGAACACCGTGGCCATCTCGCCACGCCACCTCAACAGCAGCGACCGCGTGCTGGTTATCGACGACTTCCTGGCCAACGGCAAGGCGTCGCAAGCGCTGATCTCGATCATCAAGCAGGCCGGCGCTACCGTGGCTGGCCTGGGCATCGTCATCGAGAAGTCGTTCCAGGGCGGCCGTGCCGAGCTGGACAGCCAGGGCTACCGCGTTGAATCGCTGGCCCGGGTGAAGTCGCTGGAAGGTGGTGTGGTCAGCTTCATCGAGTAATCGCGGCGCCTGCTTCGCGGGCACGCCCGCTCCCACAGGGATATCACGGTATTCAAAACCTGTGGTATCCCTGCGGGAGCGGGCGTGCCCGCGAATGGCCTTAACCCTTTTTATCTGGTCGCTGCCAACCCCGCCAGCAACAACCGCTGGTACAGCTCTTCCTTCAACCCCTGCGGAGCATCCAACCCCATCCGCTCCAGATGCCGCTCATACCCCTCCGGCCCTGGCGCATCCAGCGCTGCCTTGCCCAGCTCCAGCACCTCGCTCAGCTTGAACTTGCTCTTCAACCAGTTCAGCGCCCGCAACAAGTCCCGTTCTTCAGCAGTAAAATCCGTGCCCATCGGATATTCCGGGAATAGCCGTGCATGCTGCGCCCTGACTGCCGCCAGCCGCTGGGGCGTATTGTCGGTAAAACGCGCATCCAGCTGAAAATCCCTGGCCAGCTTGCCGGCACTCTTGGCCTGCTCGATCAGCCCCTGCTGGAATCGCGAATCACACACCGCCAGCAACCGCGCAATCACCTCGCTGTCGGTCTGCCCGCGCAGGTCGGCTATACCGTACTCGGTCACCACGATATCGCGCAGGTGCCGGGGAATGGTGCAGTGGCCATAGCTCCAGAACAGGTTCGACGTAACCTCCCCGCCCGCCTCACGCCAGCTGCGCAACAGCAGGATCGAACGCCCGCCCTCCAGCGCATGGCCCTGGGCGACGAAGTTGTATTGCCCACCCACGCCGCTAAGCACCCGGCCGTCTTCCAGCTGGTCGGCCACCCCGGCACCCAGCAGGGTCATGCCGAACGCCGTGTTGATGAAGCGCGCATCGCGACGCTGGCGGCGCTTGAGTTCCTCTTGCCCGTAGAGTTCGTTGATAAAGCTGATACGGGTCATGACGAACTGCGCACGCTGCTCCAGCGGCATCTCGCGCAAGCGCTGGTAGAACGCCTGCGGGCCAAGGAAGAAGCCACCGTGCAACAGCGCGCCCTGCTCATCGGCCGGGCGTCGCAACAGACCTGCTTCCGCCAACACCAGTAGACCGTTGACGAACATCTCGCTGCAGCCATACAGGCCTTGAGCAAAGGTATCCAGCCCCCCTTCCCGCTCGATCAGCGCCTGCCAGGGGCCGACATCGAGTGCGTCGAGTACCGCACGGTAGCCCACATTGTCGCCCTGACGCGCCAGCAATGCCGCGGCAACCGCATCGCCCATGGCACCAATACCAATCTGCAACGTGCCGCCGTCACGCACCAGGCTGCTGGCGTGCAGGCCGATGCAGTGGTCCTGGATGCCGACCGGCATGTTCGGCGTGGAGAACAGCCGGCGCTGCTCGGCCTCATCGAGCAACAGGTCGAAGGCATCGATGGGCAGCTCGGCGTCGCCCGGCATGTAGGGCAGCTCGGCATGCACCTGGCCGAGCATGAGTATCGTTTCGCCAGCGGCGCGGCGCTTGGCGATCATCGGCAACAGGTCGAGGGTGATATCAGGGTTGCAGGCCAGGCTCAGGTGCACCGGTTTCTCGGGGGTGGCCGCCACCAGCTGGGCGATCAGGTTCAAGCCCTTGGCGTTGATATCGCGCGCGGCGTGGCTGTAATTACTGCTGACGTAGTCCTGCTGGGCAGATTCGCTGTGCAGCAGGCTGCCGGGCTGCATGAAGAACTGCTCGACGCGAATGTTCGGCGGCAGGCTGTCGTTGCGCAGGTCGGCGAGGTAGGCGAGTTCTTCGTAGTCGGCGAACACGCGCTCGACGAAGGGTTCGAGAAAGCGCCGTTGCAGGCCATCGCCCAGTGGCGGGCGGCCGAGGGACAGCGCCGTGTAGATGGTCAGCTGCCGTTCGGGGAGTTCGCGTACCCGGGCATAGAGCGCGTTGACGAAGGCGTTGGGCTTGCCCAGGCCCAGCGGCAGGCCCATGTGGATGTGGGCTGGCAGGCGGGTCAGGACTTGCTCGACAGCCTGGTCGATGGAGCAGAGGTGCATGGGGGGCCTCCTGAATCATCCTTGGGGTCGAGAATAGGACATGGATTCAAGCGGGTTGGTTGCCTGTTCCGGCCCTATCGCTGGCGAGCCAGCTCCCACAGGTACTGCACAGAGCCTAAGCCCTGTGCAGTACCTGTGGGAGCTGGCTTGCCAGCGATAGGGCCAGTGCAGGCAACCTAAAAACAAAACCCGCCAGAATAGGCGGGCCTCATGCAATTCAGCTGCTGCTCACAGCCCGGACATTTTCTTGATCGCCCCTTTCAGGTCGTCATCCGAGCAATCCGCGCAGGTGCCTTTGGGCGGCATGGCGTTGATGCCGGTAATGGCCTTGGCCAGGATGCCGTCCAGCCCGCCCTGGTGGTCGGCGCGCTCTTTCCACGCCGCGGTGTCGCCAATTTTCGGCGCGCCAAGCAGGCCGCTGCCGTGGCAGGCGTTACAGTGCTTGGCGATGATATCGTCCGGTGTTTTCGCGCCCCCGCCACCAGCAGCTACAGCCACTTCCATGCCTTTGCATTCCTGGCCCTGGACGCACACCTGGCCAACCGGCTCCAGGCGTTTGGCGATGTCGTCATTGGTCGCAGCGGTTGCGCTCATTGCCCAGAGGGCGAATACGGCTGCTGGTACGGCCAGCATCTTCTTGATTTGGTTCACGCGAACACCCTCATGGTGGCTAATCACGCTCGCGGCCACGGAACGGCGAGCGTTGAAAAGTATAGCGGGAACCCAGAGGCCGTGAAACGACCCTACAAGCGAAAGGGGTATTGCCGAATCAATGCACTGCGCTGGATCAAAAGTTTGATGGTGTTGCCGCGCTGATCAGCCGCGCAGGCTGGTTGAACGGGTTGCGAAAGCGGTGCGGGCGCGTGCTTTCGAAGTAGTAACTGTCACCTTCTTCGAGTATGAAGATCTCGTTACCCACCACCAGTTCCAGGCGGCCTTCCAGCAGGATGCCGGTTTCTTCACCGTCGTGGGTGAGCATCTCGGCACCGGTGTCGGCACCTGGCGGGTACACCTCGGTGAGGAAGGCGATGGCACGGTTGGGGTGCGACTTGCCAACCAGCTTCATGGTCACCGCACCGTCCGAGATATCAATCAGCTCGTGGGCCTTGTAAACGATTTGCGCAGGGCTTTCAGCCTCCAGCTCCACCGAAAAGAACTCGACCATGGACATGGGAATGCCGCTCAGCACCTTGCGCAGCGAGCTGATCGACGGGCTCACGCTGTTCTTCTCGATCATCGAGATGGTGCTGTTGGTCACCCCGGCGCGCTTGGCGAGTTCACGCTGGGACAGGCCCTTGAGCTTGCGGATGGCTTGCAGTCGTTCGCCGACGTCCAAAGCTGGAGCCTCCTGAAACGGTGGAAAGGGGGGTGGATGTGAACGATATCATGGCAATGCCGTTCAGTATTTACAACACACCGCCCTTCAACCTGTCCGCTTCAGCGTGTCATTCGCCGATGTAGTCCCGCGGCACCCGCTTCAGGTTGCAGAAAATCTGGTACGGAATGGTGCCAGCATGCGCGGCCACTTCGCTGGCCAGCACCTGCTTGCCCCACAGCTCCACCGGGCTGCCGACGGTGGCGTGCGGCACGTCAGTGAGGTCAATGCTGAGCATGTCCATCGATACACGGCCAATCAGCTGGGTGCGCTGGCCGGCAACCAGCACCGGGGTGCCGTTGGGCGCCTGCCGTGGGTAGCCATCGGCATAGCCCATGGCGACCACGCCTACGCGGGTTGGCCGCGGGCTGACAAACCTGGCGCCGTAGCCTACCGGCTCACCGGCTGGCAGCTCGCGTACGCTGATGACTCGCGATTGCAGGGTCATGACCGGTTGCAAGCGCTCGGCCTGGACCTGGGCCACCTCGAACGGCGATGCACCGTACAGCATCAGGCCTGGGCGTACCCAATCGCTTGGCGCTTGTGGCCAGCCCAGCACGCCGGGCGAGTTGCGCAGGCTGCACTCGGCGGCCAAGCCCTGGCGGGCGGCCTCGAACACGGCGATCTGCTGGGCGGTGGCGTCGGCATCCAGCTCGTCGGCGCGGGCGAAGTGGCTCATCAGTACGATGCGCGCCACCTTGCCGCTGGCCAGCAGGCGCTGGTAGGCCTCGTGATAATCCTTGGGGTGCAGGCCGACGCGGTGCATGCCGCTGTCGAGCTTCAACCAGACGGTGAGCGGCTTGTGTACATGGGTCTTTTCGATCGCTTCCAGCTGCCACAGCGAATGCACCACGCACCACAGGTCGTGCTCGGCGATCAGCGCCAGTTCGCTGGCTTCGAAAAAGCCTTCCAGCAGCAACACCGGGGCCTTGATGCCGGCAGCGCGCAGCTCCAGCGCCTCTTCGATGCAGGCCACGGCAAAGCCGTCGGCTTCGGCCTCCAGGGCCAGGGCGCAGCGCACGGCGCCGTGGCCATAGGCGTCGGCCTTGATCACGGCAAGGGCTTTGGCACCGGTCAGTTCACGGGCCAGACGGTAGTTGTGGCGCAGGGCCTGGAGGTCGATCAGGGCGCGGGCGGGACGCATGGCGGCTGCCTTATGGTGGTTCACAGGTTGAAAACAGTGTTGGGTTCTTCGCGGCTGAAGCCGCTCCCACAGGGGCCCGCAGAATGTCCGGGAACATGCGATCCCTGTGGGAGCGGCTTTAGCCGCGAAGAGGCCGGTACAGGCGATTACTGCTGGTGAGCCGGCGCAGTCTGCCCGTGCTTGGCCACTTCCGGGCTGTTGCCATAACGGGAAATGTCCAGGCCTTCGGCACTGATCTGCGGTTTCTTGCGCGCAATCAGGTCAGCCAGCAGGCGACCGGAGCCACACGCCATGGTCCAGCCCAACGTACCGTGACCAGTGTTCAGGAACAGGTTGCGGAACTTCGTGGCGCCCACGATCGGCGTACCGTCCGGGGTTGCCGGGCGCAGGCCGGTCCAGAAGCTGGCCTGGCTCAGGTCACCGCCTTGAGGATAAAGGTCGTTGACGATCATCTCCAGCGTTTCGCGCCGGCGCGGGTTCAGCGACAGGTCAAAACCGGCGATTTCAGCCATGCCGCCAACGCGGATGCGGTTGTCGAAACGGGTGATCGCGACCTTGTAGGTCTCGTCGAGAATGGTCGAGGTCGGGGCCATGTCGCCGTTGGTGATCGGCACGGTCAGCGAATAGCCTTTCAGCGGGTAGACCGGGGCCTTGATGCCCAACGGCTTGAGCATCTGTGGCGAATAGCTGCCCAGCGCCAGCACGTAGCGGTCGGCGGTTTCCAGCTTGCCGTCGATCCACACGCCATTGATGCGGTCGCCAGCGAAGTCCAGGCGCTGGATGTCCTGGCCGAAACGGAATTCCACGCCCAGCTTCAGGGCCATGTCGGCAAGCTTGGTGGTGAACAGCTGGCAGTCGCCGGTCTGGTCGTTGGGCAGGCGCAGGGCGCCGGCCAGGATGTCTTTCACGCCAGCCAGGGCCGGTTCGACGCGGGCAATGCCATCACGGTCGAGCAGCTCGTAAGGCACGCCGGACTGTTCGAGTACGACAATGTCCTTGGCCGCAGCGTCTACCTGGGCCTGGGTACGGAACAGCTGGGTAGTGCCCAGGCTGCGGTTTTCGTAATTGATGCCGGTTTCGGCGCGCAGTTCGTCGAGGCAGTCACGGCTGTACTCGGACAGGCGCACCATGCGCTCCTTGTTCACCGCGTAACGGCTGGCGGTGCAGTTGCGCAGCATCTGTGCCATCCACAGGTACTGGTCGACGTCGCCGGTGAGTTTGATGGCCAACGGGGCGTGGCGCTCAAGCAGCCATTTGACGGCCTTCAGTGGCACGCCTGGGGCGGCCCAGGGCGAGGCATAGCCGGGCGAGATCTGGCCGGCGTTGGCAAAACTGGTTTCCATGGCCACCGCCGGCTGGCGGTCGACCACCGTGACTTCGAAACCTTGCCGGGCCAGGTAGTAGGCACTGGCGGTTCCGATTACGCCGCTACCAAGTACCAGAACTCGCATCGTTATATCCCTCACACGCGGCACGCCGCAGACTTTTATTGAAATGGCATGAATGGGCGCAGTATAGGAATTTGAGACCAGTGCAATTCACTATATAAAAGCCTATTATTGGCGAGAATTCTCGGCAAAATCGCCTTTCACGGAGGGGCATCCCCTATGAGAACCCAGCACCAGAGCAAGCGTGAACTGGACAAGATCGACCGCAACATCCTGCGTATCCTGCAGAATGACGGGCGTATTTCCTTCACCGAACTGGGCGAGAAAGTTGGGCTGTCCACCACCCCTTGCACCGAGCGGGTTCGCCGCCTGGAGCGCGAGGGCATCATCATGGGCTACAACGCCCGCCTGAACCCGCAGCACCTCAAGGGCAGCCTGCTGGTATTCGTGGAAATCAGCCTGGACTACAAGTCGGGCGATACGTTCGAGGAGTTCCGCCGCGCGGTGCTGAAGCTGCCGCACGTGCTGGAGTGCCACCTGGTTTCCGGTGACTTCGACTACCTGGTAAAGGCGCGTATTTCGGAGATGGCGTCGTACCGCAAGCTGCTTGGCGACATCCTGCTGAAGCTGCCGCACGTGCGCGAATCGAAGAGCTACATCGTGATGGAAGAGGTAAAGGAGAGCCTCTGCCTGCCGATCCCGGACTGAAGTTAGACCAGCACCTGGCGGGTGCTGGCAATGAACTGGTGCACCAGTTGCTCGGCAGCAGGGTCGATCATCGGTTCAGGGCCACGGCCGCGTGGGCACGCCATGCGCGGCGTGGTGCCGAACAGGCGGCAGATCATCGGCCGCTCTTCGTACACCGTGCAGCCGTTGGGGCCCAGGTGCACGCAATCCAGCCGCTCGAGGGCGGCGTCCTGCTCGGCCTGTGACTTGCGTGGCAGGCGGGCCATTTCTTCCGCCGAGGTGGTGACCGGGCCGCAGCAGTCGTGGCAGCCGGGTACGCACTCGAAGGAAGGGATGAGTTCGCGCAGGAAGTGGATCTTGTGGCGGTTGCAGGACATGGCTAGGTACAAAGTTGAAAACCGAGGTTGGATTATAGGGCCAATCGCCGGCAAGCCAGCTCCCACAGGTACACCATTGGTCTCAGCCTTTGCGCAAATCCTGTGGGAGCTGGCTTGCCGGCGATGAGGCCGGTTGCCCACCCCAGAGCCCCGGCTTATCCTCCCCCTCCAGCCCACCAGCCTCAGGACCGAGCCCATGATCCACAGCGCGCAGCACGCCGCCTCCTATTACGCCGCCAGCAGCGCGCCACACCCCGACTACTCCTTCCTGCAAGGTGAACACAGCGCCGATGTATGCATCGTCGGCGGCGGCTACTCGGGCCTGAACACCGCCATCGAACTGGCCGAACGCGGCTTCTCGGTCATCCTGCTGGAAGCCCGCAAACTGGGCTGGGGCGCCAGTGGCCGCAATGGCGGGCAGTTGATCCGCGGCGTCGGCCATGGGCTTGAACAGTTCCTGCCGGTGATCGGCGAGGACGGCGTGCGCAGCCTGAAACTGATGGGCCTGGAGGCCGTGCAGATCGTCCGCGAGCGGGTCGAAAAGCACGCCATCGCCTGCGACCTGACCTGGGGCTACTGCGACCTGGCCAACAAACCCGCCGAATTGCAGGGTTTTGCCGAGGACGCGGAAGAACTGCGTAGCCTCGGTTACCAACACGAGCTGCGCCTGGTCGGCAAGGACGATATCCACAGCGTGGTCGGTGCCGACTGCTATGTGGGCGGGCTGGTCGACATGGGCTCCGGCCATCTGCACCCACTCAACCTCGCCCTGGGTGAAGCCGCTGTCGCCGCCCAGCTTGGGGTGAAGCTCTTCGAGCAGTCCGAAGTCACGCGCATCGACTACGGCCCTGAAGTGCAGGTGCATACCGCTCAAGGCCGGGTACGGGCAAAAACCCTGGTGCTTTGCTGCAACGCCTACCTCAATGGCCTCAACCGCGAGCTGGGCGGCAAGGTGCTGCCGGCCGGTAGCTACATCATTGCCACCGAGCCGCTGGGCGAAGAACGCGCTCGCGCATTGCTGCCACAGAACATGGCGGTGTGTGACCAGCGCGTAGCGCTGGATTACTACCGCCTGTCCGCCGACCACCGCCTGCTGTTCGGCGGTGCCTGCCACTACTCGGGCCGCGACCCTAAAGACATTGCCGCGTACATGCGGCCGAAGATGCTCAAGGTGTTCCCGCAGCTGGGCGACGTGCGCATCGACTTCCAGTGGGGCGGCATGATCGGCATCGGCGCCAACCGCTTGCCGCAGGTCGGCCGATTGGCCAGCCAGCCGAACGTGTATTACGCCCAGGCCTATTCGGGCCATGGGCTCAACGCCACACACCTGGCCGCGCGCCTGCTGGGCGAAGCCATCAGTGGCCAGGAAAGCGGGCGTTTCGATCTGTTCGCCAAGGTGCCGCACATCACCTTCCCCGGCGGCAAGCACCTGCGCTCGCCGCTGCTGGCGTTGGGGATGTTGTGGCACAGGCTTAAGGAACTCGCCTGACAGCTGACGCGGTCGATGTAGGAGCGGCCTTGTGTCGCGAAAGGGCCGCAGAGCGGCCCCAGCGATATTAGCGGCGAAGCTGAAAACCTGGGGGCGCTTCGCACCCCTTTCGCGACACAAGGCCGCTCCTACACTGACCGCGTAGCATCAACTTGATCAGTCTTTCCAGAAGGGTTTGCGCCCTTCTGTACGGGCCTGCTCCCAGCTCAACCCCACATCGCGCAACTCGTCATCCGTCAACTGCAGCAGCGCCCTGCGGGTGTGCCAGCGATGCAGCATCAGCCCCCAACGCCCCAGCCCCGCCGGCGCATTGAAAACCTTGGCCTGCTGCCCGGCGTCCAGTTCTTGGGCCATCAGTTGCAAACGCACATCGCTCATGCCACCCATCACTGCCATCTCCCACTCAGTTGATACCGTGGAGAAAGCATGCGCGTCGGCAACACCGGCAATACAGATCCAATACAGCCTTATTATTCCCATACAGAATTGGCTGAAGACTGACTGAATGCTGTATTTTCAACCAAACTGTACCGGTCGCTGTGCCAATGCAGCGCAGGAGTATGCCGTGACCCTCTACCTGAACCTCGCCGAACTGCTTGGCGCCCGCATCGAACAGGGCCTGTACCGCCCCGGCCAACGCCTGCCATCGGTACGCGCCCTTAGCGTGGAGCACGGTGTCAGCCTGAGCACCGTGCAGCAGGCCTACCGCATGCTGGAAGACAGCGGCATGGTCTCGCCACGGCCCAAGTCCGGCTACTTCGTCAGTGACCACCGGCACCTGCCAGCCCTGCCCGCCGTCAGCCGCCCGGCCCAGCGCCCGGTGGATATCTCACAGTGGGAGCAAGTGCTGGAGCTGGTCCGCAGCACCCCGCGCAAGGACGTAGTCCAACTCGGCCGCGGTATGCCCGACATCGACAGCCCTACCCTCAAGCCGCTGCTACGCAGCCTCGCCCAGTTGAGCCGGCGCCAGGACATGCCTGGCCTGTACTACGACAACATCCACGGCAACCAGGCCCTGCGCGAACAGGTGGCCCGGCTGGTGCTCGATTCCGGCTGCCGCCTGGGCCCGGCCGACCTGGTGATCACCACCGGCTGTCACGAGGCGTTGTCGTGCAGCATCCGGGCAGTGTGCGAGCCTGGCGACATCGTCGCCGTCGATTCCCCCAGCTTCCACGGTGCCATGCAAACCTTGAAGGGCCTGGGCATGAAAGCCCTGGAAATCCCCACCGACCCGGTTACCGGCATCAGCCTGGAAGCGCTGGAGCTGGCCCTGGAGCAGTGGCCGATCAAGCTCATCCAGATCACCCCCAGCTGCAACAACCCGCTCGGCTACATCATGCCCGAGGCACGCAAGAAAGCCTTGCTGAGCCTGGCCCAACGCTACGATGTGGCAATTCTGGAAGATGATGTGTATGGCGACCTGGCCTACACCTACCCGCGCCCGCGTACCCTGAAGTCGTTCGACAACGATGGCCGTGTGTTGCTGTGCAGCTCGTTCTCCAAAACCCTCGCCCCTGGCCTGCGGGTAGGCTGGGTGGCCCCTGGGCGCTATCTGGAGCGAGTGCTGCACATGAAATACATCAGCACCGGCAGCACTGCCTGCCAGCCGCAGTTGGCCATCGCCGACTTCATCGCCGCCGGGCACTACCAACCCCACGTGCGGCGCATGCGCAGCCAGTACCAGCGTGGCCGCGACCTGATGAGCGACTGGGTAACCCGTTACTTTCCGGCTGGCACCCGGGTCAGCCGCCCCCAGGGCGGCTTCATGCTATGGGTGGAATTACCCGAAAATTTCGACACGCTGCGCCTGAACCGGGCTTTACTGGAGCAGGGCGTGCAGGTTGCCGTGGGCAGCATCTTCTCGGCCTCGGGCAAGTTCCGCCACTGCCTGCGCATGAACTTCGCCGCGCGGCCTACGCCGCAGATCGAGGCCGCCGTGCGCAAGGTAGGTGAAACCGCCCTTCGTCTACTGGATGAAGAAAACGCCGACGCGTAACTTTGCGCCGCCTGCCACGGTCCAACCCCTTAAGCCTTCGCTGCACAGGACGATCCACCCTTGAGACTCCAGCGAGCCCTGCCTTTGCTGCTGGCGCTGCTCGGCCTTGCCGGCTGCGCCAGCGTCGACATGCCTCGTGTAACCAGCCAGGCGCTGCCTGCCAATGACTCGGCCTTCGGCCGCTCGGTACTGCGCCAGTCTGCCCCCTACGGTGGCCGTTCGGGCTTTCGTCTGCTGCCCAACAGCAACGAGGCATTCCGCGCCCGCGCCGAGCTGATACGCAACGCCCAGGCGAGCATCGACCTGCAGTACTACATCGTCCACGACGGCCTCAGCACCCGCGCCCTGGTGCACGAACTGCTGCGCGCCGCCGACCGCGGCGTGCGTGTGCGCATCCTGTTGGACGACACTACCAGCGATGGCCTGGACACCATCATGGGCACCCTCGATGCCCACCCGAACATCCAGATCCGGGTGTTCAACCCGCTGCATCTGGGGCGCAGCACAGGCGTGACGCGCGCCGTGGGCCGGCTGTTCAACCTGTCGCGCCAGCACCGGCGCATGCACAACAAGCTGTTCCTGGTGGACAACAGCGTGGCCATCGTCGGCGGGCGCAACCTGGGTGATGAATACTTCGATGCCGAGCCCAACCTCAACTTCACCGACATCGACCTGCTCGGTGTCGGCCCGATCGCCGAGCAGTTGGGGCACAGCTTCGACCAGTACTGGAACAGCGCCCTGAGCCGGCCGATCACCGACTTCCTCTGGCGTGACCCGGACGCCGACGACCTGCGCGCCAGCCGCCACCGCCTGGAGGTGTCGCTGGCTGAAGCCAGGACCCAGCGCAAGGCCCTGTTCGACCGCCTGATGGCCTACCAGTCGCAGCCGCGCCTGGACGTGTGGCGCAACGAGCTGATCTGGGCCCACGCCCAGGCGTTGTGGGATGCACCCAGCAAGGTACTGGCCGATGACGAGCCAGACCCGCAATTGCTGCTGAGCCAGCAACTGGCACCGGACCTGGCCAACGTGCATAGCGAGCTGATGCTGACATCGGCCTATTTCGTGCCGGGCGAGCCAGGCCTGCTGTACCTGACCGGCCGCGCTGACGCGGGCGTTTCGGTGAAACTGCTGACCAATTCGCTGGAAGCTACCGACGTGCCGGCGGTGCACGGTGGCTATGCGCCCTATCGCCGGGCCTTGCTTGAACACGGAGTGCAGCTTTACGAGCTGCGCCGCCAGCCAGGCGACCCCAGCGCGGGGCATTTGAGTTTCCGGGGCAGCTCGGATTCCAGCCTGCACACCAAGGCGATCGTGTTCGACCGGCGCAAGACCTTTATCGGCTCGTTCAACTTCGACCCGCGCTCGGTGCTGTGGAACACCGAGGTCGGGGTGCTGGTAGACAGCCCGGAGCTGGCCGAATACACCCGCGAACTGGCCCAGCAAGGGATGGCGCCGGCATTGAGTTACCAGGTGAAACTGGTGGGGGGCAAGCTGGTGTGGGCGACCGAGGACAATGGGCAGCGGCACGTGCTGACTTCCGAGCCGGGTGGGATGTGGCGCAGGTTCAATGCCTGGATCAGCAAGGCGGTTGGCCTGGAGAAAATGTTGTAGCGGCAATCTTGGGGCTGCTCTGCAGCCCATCGCGACACAAGGCCGCTCCCACAAGGGTGCGGCGTACACCGATCAATGTGGGAGCGGCCTTGCGTCGCGAAAGGGCCGCAGAGCGGCCCCAAAATCCATCAGGCAGAAACCGCTTCGAAAGCCCCACGCCGCTGGGTCAACACCACCAACCCCGCAGCCCCAACCGCCATCAGCAACAGCAACGCATGCCCACTGATCCACTGGCTCCCTGCCCCTGCCAACAAAGGCCCAAGCAGGCAACCAATACCCCACAGCTGCGCCACATGGGCATTGGCGCGCACCAGCTCATCGTCGCGGTAGCGCTCACCAATCAACACCAGCGACAAGGTAAACAGGCCACCGGCACTCGCCCCGAACAACACCCACAACGGCCAGATCACCGGCGTATGCAGTAACAGCGGAATCGCCAGGCTGGACACCAGCAGCGTCACTGCACAGCCGGTGAACAACGCCTTACGCGACATATGGTCGGCCAGCGCACCGATGGGCAGCTGCAACACAGCATCGCCGACCACTACGGTACTGACCATGAACAGGGCGATTTCCGTGGTAAAGCCTTGCTGCAGGCAATACACCGGCAACAGGGTAAGAATCATCGCCTCGAACGAGGCAAACAGGGCAATCGCCCAGGCAATCACCGGTAACCGTCGGCAGAAGGCAAACAGGTCGCGGAAGGTCACGCTGCAGGCTTCGGTACTCGGCGCCCCACCACGCCCCAGCAGCACCAGCGGGGCAAGCAGCAACAGGCCGGTCGCCGCCCAGAAGCCGAAGTCGTCATCGGAACCGAGAAAGCCCAGCACCAGCGGCCCGGCCAGCTGGCTCAAGGCGTAGCTACTGCCATACAACGCCACCAGGCGGCCGCGCCATTGCTCCACCACCAGTTGGTTGATCCAGCTTTCGCCGAGGATGAACACCACGGTCAGGGACATGCCGATCATCAGCCGCAGCAACAGCCACAATGGGTAGCTGGGCAATAGTGCGACCAGGCCGATCGACAGTGCCCCGCCCCACAGGCAGATACGCATGGCCGACGGCACGCCGACCCAGCCCGCCAGGCGGCTGGCCAGGCTGGCACCGGCCAGTACACCCAGCGCCGGCATCGCGGCCATTACGCCGATGGCGAAGCTGCCGTAGCCCCAGGCCTCCAGGCGCAGGGATACCAGCGGCATGCTCACACCCAGCGCCAGGCCGACACTGAGCACCGATGCCAGTACAGCGAAATAGGTACCCCAACGCATTGCAGCCTCCTGGGCCAACGATTTTCCATGACCCATTCGCGGGCACGCCCGCTCCCACAGGTACATCACAGTATTCAAGACTTGTGATGTACCTGTGGGAGCGGGCGTGCCCGCGAATGGGCCGCAAAGCGGCCCCTCCTGGAATTACAGCTTGATCCAGGTCGCCTTCAGCTCGGTGTACTTCTCCAGTGCATGCAGCGACTTGTCACGGCCGTTGCCCGACTGCTTGAAGCCACCGAACGGCGCGGTCATGTCGCCGCCGTCGTACTGGTTGACCCAGACGCTGCCAGCGCGCACGGCACGGGCGGTCTTGTGGGCCTTGGAAATGTCCGAGGTCCAGATGCCAGCAGCCAGGCCATACGGGGTGTCGTTGGCAATGGCGATGGCTTCTTCGGCGGTGTCGAAGGCGATCACCGACAGCACTGGGCCGAAGATCTCTTCCTGGGCAATCTTCATGGCGTTGGTCACGCCGTCGAAGATGGTCGGCTCGACGTAGGTACCGCCAGTCTCTTCCAGCGTGCGCTTGCCGCCGGCCAGCAGCTTGGCGCCGTCCTTGTGGCCGGCGTCGATGTACGACAGCACGGTGTTCATCTGCTGGGTGTCGACCAGGGCACCTACGGTGGTCTGCGGGTCCAGCGGGTTGCCTGGCTTCCAGCCTTTGAGGGCCTCGACCACCATCGGCAGGAACTTGTCCTTGATCGAACGCTCGACCAGCAGGCGCGAACCTGCGGTGCACACTTCGCCCTGGTTGAAGGCGATGGCGCTGGCAGCAGCTTCAGCTGCAGCTTGCAGGTCCGGCGCGTCGGCAAAGACGATGTTCGGGCTCTTGCCGCCGGCTTCCAGCCAGATGCGCTTCATGTTCGACTCGCCCGCGTAAACCATCAGCTGCTTGGCGATCTTGGTGGAACCTGTGAACACCAGGGTGTCGACGTCCATGTGCAGGGCCAGGGCCTTGCCCACGGTGTGGCCGTAGCCTGGCAGCACGTTCAGCACGCCAGCCGGGATACCGGCTTCGATCGCCAGCTGGGCGATGCGGATGGCAGTCAGCGGGGATTTTTCGGACGGCTTGAGCACCAGCGAGTTGCCGGTAGCCAGGGCCGGGGCGATTTTCCAGCAGGCCATCAGCAGCGGGAAGTTCCACGGCACGATGGCGCCGACCACGCCCACCGGCTCACGGGTAACCAGGCCAAGCTGGTCGTGTGGCGTCGGGGCGACTTCGTCGTAGACTTTGTCGATGGCTTCGGCGGTCCAGTGAATGGCTTGCGCCGCGCCCGGCACGTCGATGCTGGAGGAGTCACCGATCGGCTTGCCCATGTCCAGGGTTTCCAGCAGCGCCAGCTCTTCGACGTTCTTGCGCAGCAGGTCGGCGAAGCGGATCAGCTTGGCCTTGCGCTTGGCCGGGGCCAGTTGCGACCACACGCCGGAGTTGAAGGTGGCGCGGGCGTTTTCCACTGCGCGGTTGGCATCGGCCAGGTCGCAGCTGGCAACCTTGGCCAGGAAGCGTCCGTCGACCGGGCTCAGGCACTCGAAGGTTTCACCGGATGCGGCATCGGTGTATTCGCCGTTGATGAAGGCACGGCCTTCGATCTTCAGTTGCTGGGCACGTTGTTCCCAGTCCGCACGGGTCAGGGTGGTCATACGAAACTCCTCCTCTTGTTTAGGTGCAACGCCGCACTGAGGACTCACAAGCGTTGTCAGAATTCTGGCCGGGCGACGCGCGCACACGGGCAAGCGATACCCTAAACCAGCCGGGGTAAACTATCAATATATTTGACACGCAAGGCTTAAATGCCTACTGATGTTCATTTTATTAAACAACAACAGGAGCCGCACCATGAGAATAGACAGCATCATCGACTTCGCGCAGGTGATCACCGAAGCCGAACGCTACCGCCCGGCGGCGGAAAAGATCCTCAAGGGCGAGCCGGACCAGGCAGTCTACAACCACTATTCCAGCCCATGCGGGCAGTTTGCCGCTGGCGTCTGGGAAGGTGAAGTGGGCCAGTGGACAGTGAACTACACCGAGCACGAATACTGCGAGATCGTCCAGGGCGTTTCGGTACTGCGCGACCAGGAGGGCGGGGCCAAGACCCTGCGTGCCGGCGATCGGTTCGTCATTCCGGCCGGGTTCAAGGGCACCTGGGAGGTGCTGGAGCCTTGCCGCAAGATTTATGTGATGTTCGAGCAGAAATAATCAGTGGCTGTGCCGGCCTCTTCGCGGGCTTGCCCGCTCCCACAGGGATCTCACTGCCCTCAAGGGCTGTGATGTACTTGTGGGAGCGGGCAAGCCCGCGAAGAGGCCCTGGCAGGCATAAAAAAACCCGCGTCCTTTCGGATGCGGGTTTTTTTCAGGTCGCCGATCAATTACTTGATCTTGGCTTCCTTGTACACCACGTGCTTGCGAACAACCGGATCATATTTCTTGATCTCGATTTTGTCCGGGGTGGTGCGCTTGTTCTTGTCGGTGGTGTAGAAGTGGCCGGTACCGGCACTCGAAACCAGACGGATCAATTCACGCATGATGTTCTCCCTTAAACCTTGGCGCCAGCTTTACGGATGTCAACCAGAACGGCGTCGATGCCGCGCTTGTCGATGATACGCATGCCTTTGGCGGAAACGCGCAGACGCACGAAACGCTTCTCGGATTCAACCCAGAAACGGTGGTGCTGCAGGTTCGGCAGGAAACGACGACGGGTTTTGTTGTTTGCGTGGGAAATGTTGTTCCCGGTTACTGGACCCTTACCAGTAACTTGACAGACTCTCGACATGACTCAGCCCTCTAAAACCACATGCCCAACCCGGCATGGGTTGGCCGCTTAATCTCTCAGTCTTTGGCGCCTGGGCGCCGTGATTCTGGAGGTCTTATCGACCGGATCCGCTTATGCGACAGGCCGAGCCCCTAGAAAAGAGCGCTGCTTTATACCAGAAAGACTTTGCTGCAACAACTGCGGATGCACATTGCCGCAAGCCAGAACGCGCCGGGCCAGCATAGCGGCAGGCCCCGCCAGCCGTCGACCGCTCGTCGCCATATTTGTAAAAAAGGATGTGGTCATTTGCCTGCAGGCGCACTAGGGTAGGCCTTTTCCAGACTGCACTGGCAGATGGGCCACTGACAGCCAAGGAGCCACCATGCGTGTTGCCGCCCTTTCCTTATTGTTCAAATCCATGCTCGCTGCCGGCGCCCTGTTCGCTGCCGGCGTTGCCCAGGCGGCGCCGCTGAGCGTTTGCAGCGAAGCCAGCCCTGAAGGCTTCGACGTGGTGCAGTACAACTCGCTGACCACCACCAACGCCACGGCTGACGTGCTGATGAACCGGCTGGTGGAGTTCGACGCAGCGCAAGGCAAGGTGGTGCCGAGCCTGGCGGCCAGCTGGACGGTGTCGGTCGACGGCCTGGTGTATGACTTCACCCTGCGCGATGACGTGAAATTCCACACCACCGCCTACTTCAAGCCAAGCCGCGAGCTGAACGCTGACGATGTGCTGTTCAGCTTCCAGCGCATGCTCTACCCCGCCCATGCCTGGCACAAGACAGCACCGGGGGGCTACCCGCATGCCCAGTCGCTGCAACTGGGCAGCCTGATCAAGGCGATCGAGGCCCCGGCGCCAAACACCGTGCGTTTTACCCTCAGCCATCCGGACGCCACGTTCCTGGCCACCCTGAGCATGGGCTTCGCCTCGATCTACTCCGCCGAATATGCCGACAAGCTGCTGAAGGCCGGCACGCCCGAGAAGCTCAACAGCCAGCCGATCGGCACCGGGCCGTTCGTGTTCCAGCGTTTCCAGAAGGACGCCGTGGTGCGTTACCGCGCCAACCCGGACTACTTCGCCGGCAAGCCAGCGGTCGACCCGCTGATCTTCGCCATCACCACCGATGCCAACGTGCGCCTGCAGAAGCTCAAGCGTGGCGAGTGCCAGGTGGCCCTGTCGCCCAAGCCGCTGGATATTGCCGAAGCGGGCAAGGATGGCAACCTCAAGGTAGCGACTACCCCGGCCTTCATGACCGCCTTCGTCGCCATCAACAGTCAGCACCCGCCGCTGGACAAGCCGGAAGTGCGCCAGGCGATCAACCTGGCCTTCGACAAACAGGCCTACCTGAAGGCTGTGTTCGAAGACTCTGCAGTGGCCGCCAACGGCCCCTACCCGCCTAATACCTGGAGTTACGCCAAGGACCTGCCCGGCTACCCGCTGGACTTGAAGAAAGCCAAGGCGCTGCTGGCCAAGGCCGGTATGGCCGAGGGTTTCAGCACCACCATCTGGACCCGCCCGTCGGGCAGCCTGCTCAACCCCAACCCCAGCCTGGGTGCGCAGATGCTGCAGGCCGACCTGGCCAAGATCGGCATCAAGGCCGAGATTCGCGTGATCGAATGGGGCGAGCTGATCCGCCGCGCCAAGGCCGGCGAGCATGACCTGCTGTTCATGGGCTGGGCAGGCGACAACGGCGACCCGGACAACTTCCTGAGCCCGCAGTTTTCCTGTGCCGCAGTGGAGTCGGGGACCAACTTTGCACGCTTCTGCGACAACCGCCTGGACCAGCTGATCAGCGCCGGGCGCACCACCAACGACCAGAGCGTGCGCAGCCGGCTGTACCAGCAGGCGCAAGCGCTGATCCAGCAGCAGGCGCTGTGGGTGCCACTGGCGCACCCGACGGCGGCGACCCTGCTGCGCCAAGGGGTCGAGGGGTATCAGGTAAGCCCGTTCGGGCGGCTGGATTTCAGCAAGGTTTCGGTGACCAAGTGAGTTCGGGGCGCCTGCCTTGAGGGGTGTGGCGCCTGGGAGATCGAGCGCCGCCCGCGCGGCGCTTCGCGGGACAAGCCCGCTCCCACATCTGTTTCGGGCCAATCAGTCCTGCGAGATCACCGCTGTCCGCCTTGTTTGTCCCGTTCAATATCGGCTGCACCGCTGTTCTCCAGCCATACACCCAAGGTGCGCGCGCCTAAGGCACAGGAATCATTGGCCCGAAACAGATGTGGGAGCGGGCTTGTCCCGCGAAGCGCCGCGCGGGCGGCGCTCGATCTCCCAGGCGCCAGACCTCTCAAGACAGGCACCTGGCAGCCCTGACCCTATTGACCCGCCTCAGGCCACAATCCACCCCTGCTCAACCATCGACAACGGCTCCCCGTCACCAATGATGATGTGATCCAGCACCCGCACATCGATCAACGCCAAACCCCGCTTCAACGACACGGTCAGATGCACATCATCCTGGCTCGGCTCACTGTTGCCTGAGGGATGGTTGTGGCACAGGATCAACGCCGCCGCGTTATGCAGCAGTGCCCGCCGTACCACTTCCCGCGGGTAGACACTCGCCCGGTCGATGGTGCCCCTGAACAGGATCTCGAACGCCAACGGCCGATGCTTGGTGTCGAGAAACAGGCACCCGAACACTTCGCTGATCTCATGTCGCAGCATCGCTTTCAAGTAACGCCGCACCGTTTCCGGGCTGTCCATGGCTGATTCACGCTCAATCGAGGTTGCAAGATGCCTGCGCCCTATCTCCAGCAATGCCTGCAACTGGCTATACCTCACCGGGCCGAGCCCAAGCTCTCCGACAAAGGCCTCGCGGTCGGCCTCCAGCAACTGCCGCAAGCTGCCGAACTTCACCAGCAACCGTCGCGAAAGCTCCACGACATTACGCCCACGTACGCCTGAGCCGAGAAAAACAGCCAGCAGTTCCGTATCGGTCAGGCTCCCTGCCCCACGCTGCAACAACTTCTCCCTGGGCCGTTCTTGCGCCGGCCACTCCCTGATATTCATCCCGCCCCTCTGCCTTTGCTGCGGCCCATTTCGGCCCTGTGTTAATCTATTTCGCCTCGTACATGCGACGTTCTGCCGCAGGCATTTTCGAACGTCGCCGCCCGCTCTCACTGGAAAAAGGCAAGCCTATGCAGCGGCTGTATCGCAAGCGCATCGTTCTCGGCGTAGGGGGCGGCATTGCCGCCTACAAAAGCGCCGAGCTGATTCGCCGACTCCTGGAGCACGGCGCGCAGGTGCGCGTCGTCATGACCCGTGGTGGTGCCGAGTTCATCACCCCGCTGACCCTGCAGGCGCTGTCGGGCCACCCGGTGCACATGGACCTGCTCGACCCGGCCGCCGAAGCGGCCATGGGCCATATCGAACTGGCCAAGTGGGCCGACCTGGTGCTGATCGCACCGGCCACTGCCGACCTGATGGCACGCATGGCCCAAGGCATGGCCGATGACTTGCTGACCACCTTGGTACTGGCCACCGACGCCACCGTGGCCGTGGCCCCGGCCATGAACCAGGCCATGTGGCGCGACCCGGCCACCCAGGCCAACCTCGAACTGCTCAAGAGCCGCGGTATTCAGGTGTTCGGCCCGGCCTCCGGCAGCCAGGCCTGTGGCGACGTCGGCCTGGGCCGCATGCTAGAAGCCACCGACCTGGCCTGGTGCGCCGCAGAAAGCTTCAAGCGCCAGGCCCTGACCGGCAAGCACGTGCTGATCACCGCCGGCCCGACCCAGGAAAACATCGACCCGGTGCGCTACATCACCAATCATAGCTCCGGCAAGATGGGCTTTGCGCTGGCCGAAGCGGCCGCCGAAGCCGGGGCTCGGGTAACCCTCGTCACCGGCCCTGTGCACCTGCCAACCCCCGACCGGGTCAGCCGCATCGACGTGGTCAGTGCGCGGGACATGCTCGCGGCCTGTGAAGCAGCCATGCCGTGCGACCTGTTCATCGCCTCGGCGGCGGTTGCGGACTACCGCCCGGAAGTGGTTGCCGCGCAAAAACTGAAGAAAGATCCTACGACCGGCGACGGCATGCTGCTGCAGATGGTGCGCAATCCCGATATCCTTGCCACCATTGCTGGCCGCGCCGACCGCCCGTTCAGCGTCGGCTTTGCCGCCGAGACCGAACACTTGCTCGATTACGCCACGCGCAAGCTCAAGGACAAGAACCTCGACCTGATCGTCGCCAATGATGTGGCCAACCCCAGCATCGGCTTCAACAGCGAAGAAAACGCCTTGACCGTGATCGACCGCCAGCAGCACCAGACCCTCTTCGCGCAGACCAGCAAGGGCAAGATTGCCCGGCAACTGGTCGCCTTCATCGCCGAACGGCTCAACCAGGTTCAATAAGTTACATGCACGCTCTTCAAGCCAAGATCCTCGACCCACGCCTGGGCAGCGAATTCCCGCTGCCAACGTACGCCACCCCCGGCTCCGCCGGCCTCGACCTGCGCGCCCTGCTCAAGGAAGACACTATCCTTGAGCCAGGCCAAACCCTGCTGATCCCTACCGGCCTGTCGATCTACATCGGCGACCCGGGCCTTGCCGCAGTCATCCTGCCGCGCTCGGGCCTGGGCCATAAGCACGGCATCGTGCTGGGCAACCTGGTCGGCCTGATCGACTCGGACTACCAGGGCGAGCTGATGGTGTCGTGCTGGAACCGCGGCAATACCCCGTTCACCATCGCTGTTGGCGAGCGCATCGCCCAGTTGGTGCTGGTACCGGTAGTACAAGCCCATTTCGATATCGTCGAAGCATTCGATGAAAGCCAGCGTGGCGCTGGCGGCTTCGGTCACTCCGGCAGCCACTGAGCCGGCAAATGACCGTTCAGGCCAAGGATGGCGAACTCTCTGGCGAAACCACCGTCCAAGCGTTCAGTTTGCGCCTGCCCAGAAAGCCTTTGACTAATGGAGCTTCCAGAGATGAACGACATGGCCCACCTGGTCCCCGCCGCATTGCCAGACAGCATTTTCCGCGCGTATGACATCCGCGGCGTGGTCGGCAAGACCCTTCACGCCGAAACCGCCTACTGGATCGGCCGCGCCATCGGCGCGCAAAGCCTGGCCCAGGGCGAACCGCAGGTTTCGGTCGGCCGTGATGGCCGCCTGTCCGGCCCGATGCTGGTCGAGCAGCTGATCAAGGGCCTGGTCGATGCCGGCTGCCACGTCAGTGACGTCGGCCTGGTGCCCACCCCTGCCCTGTACTACGCCGCCAACGTATTGGCCGGCAAGTCGGGGGTGATGCTGACCGGCAGCCACAACCCATCGGACTACAACGGTTTCAAGATCGTCATCGCGGGCGACACCCTGGCCAACGAACAGATCCAGGCCCTGCTGACCCGCCTGAAAACCAACGACCTGACCCTGGCCGAAGGCCGTGTGGAAAAAGTCGAGATCCTGGACCGCTACTTCCAGCAGATCGTCAGCGACGTGAAGCTGGCCAAAAAACTAAAAGTGGTGGTGGACTGCGGCAACGGCGCTGCTGGCGTGATTGCGCCGCAACTGATCGAAGCCCTGGGCTGCGAAGTGATCCCGCTATTCTGCGAGGTCGACGGCAACTTCCCCAACCACCACCCGGACCCGGGCAAGCCGGAAAACCTCGAAGACCTGATCGCCAAGGTCAAGGAAACCGGCGCCGACATCGGCCTGGCTTTCGACGGTGACGGCGACCGCGTCGGCGTGGTGACCAACACCGGCAGTATCGTCTACCCCGACCGCCTGCTGATGCTGTTTGCCCAGGACGTACTGGCACGCAACCCGGGCGCCGAGATCATCTTCGATGTCAAATGCACCCGGCGCCTGACCCCGCTGATCGAACAGCACGGCGGCCGCGCACTGATGTGGAAGACCGGTCATTCGTTGATCAAGAAGAAGATGAAACAGACCGGTTCGCTGCTGGCCGGCGAGATGAGCGGTCACATCTTCATCAAGGAACGCTGGTACGGTTTTGACGATGGCATCTACAGTGCCGCGCGCCTGCTGGAGATCCTCAGCAAGGCCGGGCAAAGCGCCGAAAACCTGTTTGCCGCCTTCCCGAACGATATTTCCACGCCGGAAATCAATATTGATGTGACCGACGAGGGTAAATTCAGCATCATTGATGCACTGCAACGCGACGCCGACTGGGGCGAAGCCAACCTGACCACCATCGACGGTGTGCGGGTCGACTATGCCCACGGCTGGGGCCTGGTTCGCGCCTCCAACACCACGCCGGTGCTGGTGCTGCGCTTCGAGGCCGACAGCGAAGCCGAGTTGCAACGTATCAAGGATGTATTCCGTACCCAGTTGCTGCGGGTTGAGCCTGAGCTGCAACTGCCGTTCTGACCGACTATCTGTTCCTTACAGGAGCCCTGCATGACCCTCGATCGCGATGCCGCTTCCCATGTAGCCGAGGTTTTGTCCGAAGCACTGCCTTACATTCGCCGCTTTGTCGGCAAGACCCTGGTGATCAAGTACGGCGGCAACGCGATGGAAAGCGAGGAGCTGAAAACCGGCTTCGCCCGTGACATCGTGCTGATGAAGGCTGTGGGCATCAACCCGGTGGTGGTCCACGGTGGTGGCCCGCAAATCGGCGACCTGCTCAAGCGCCTGTCGATCGAAAGCCACTTCATCGACGGCATGCGCGTCACCGACTCGGCGACCATGGACGTGGTAGAGATGGTGCTGGGTGGCCAGGTCAACAAGGACATCGTCAACCTGATCAACCGCCACGGCGGCAGCGCCATCGGCCTGACCGGCAAGGACGCGGAGCTGATCCGCGCGCGCAAGCTGACCGTCAGCCGCCAGACGCCCGAGATGACCACCCCGGAAATCATCGACATCGGCCACGTTGGCGAAGTGGTGAGCGTGAACACCGACCTGCTGAACATGCTGGTGAAAGGCGACTTCATCCCGGTCATCGCGCCAATCGGCGTGGGTGCCAACGGTGAGTCGTACAACATCAACGCCGACCTGGTGGCGGGCAAGGTGGCCGAGGCGTTGAAGGCCGAGAAGCTGATGCTGCTGACCAACATCGCCGGCCTGATGGACAAGCAGGGCCAGGTCCTGACCGGCCTGACCACCGAGCAGGTCAACGAACTGATCGCCGACGGCACCATCTACGGTGGCATGCTGCCGAAGATCAAATGTGCGCTTGATGCAGTGCAGGGCGGCGTGAACAGCTCGCACATCATCGACGGCCGCGTGCCGAATGCCGTGCTGCTGGAGATCTTCACCGACAGCGGCGTGGGTACTCTGATTACCAACCGCAAGCCGCGCTGAGTAATTAGTTAACCTGTTCTGGCCTCTTCGCGGGCGCGCCCGCTCCCACAGGTTTGGCGCCATCCCTGTGGGAGCGGGCATGCCCGCGAAGAGGCCAGAACAGGCGACACAAAAAAAGGCGACCTTCACAAGAAGGTCGCCTTTTTCATTGCCAGGTCAGGATCAGATCCCGTACTGCGCCCGGTAAGCCTCGACAGCCGGCAGATGCTGCTTCAGCTGCGGGTCATCGGCCAGGAACTCCAGTACCTGGGTCAGCGAAACGATGCTGACTACCGGGATACCAAAGTCACGCTCCACTTCCTGGATTGCCGACAGCTCGCCATTGCCACGCTCTTCGCGGTTCAGCGCGATCAGCACACCGGCGGCCTTGGCCTGCTGGGCATTGATGATCTGCATGACCTCACGAATGGCGGTACCGGCAGTGATCACGTCGTCGATGATCAGCACCTCACCGGCCAGCGGCGCGCCAACCAGGCTGCCGCCTTCGCCGTGGTCCTTGGCTTCTTTGCGGTTGAAGCACCATGGCACGTCGAGCTGATGCTGGTCCGCCAAGGCCACGGCAGTAGTCGCCGCCAAAGGGATACCCTTGTAGGCCGGGCCAAACAGTACGTCGAACGGGATCTTGCTGTCGACGATGGCTGCAGCGTAGCAACGCCCCAGCTCGGCCAGAGCGGAACCGGTGTTGAACAGGCCGGCATTGAAGAAATACGGGCTGGTACGCCCCGATTTCAGGGTGAATTCACCGAAACGCAGTACCCCGCGATCGATGGCAAAACGGATAAAGTCGCGCTGATACGGCTGCATGAATAGTCCCGGACACCACGGATTTAGCTAAATGGGTTGAGCTCGGGTATCATACACGCACGAGATTTTTGGGGCCATTTATGCGGATCATCAGTGTGAACGTTAATGGCATTCAGGCTGCGGCCGAGCGTGGTTTGCTCAGCTGGCTACAAGCCCAGAATGCCGACGTCATCTGCCTTCAGGATACCCGCGCCTCGGCCTTTGAACTCGATGACCCAGCTTTCCAGCTCGATGGCTATTTCCTTTATGCCTGCGACGCGGAGGTGCCTGCCCAAGGTGGTGTGGCCCTTTACTCGCGCATGCAGCCCAAGGCAGTCATCACCGGCCTGGGCTTCGAGACAGCCGACCGCTACGGGCGTTACCTGCAAGCAGATTTCGACAAAGTCAGTATTGCCAGCCTGCTGTTGCCTTCGGGCATGAACGGCGACGAAGACTTGAACCAGAAGTTCAAGTTGATGGACGACTTCGCCAAGTACCTGGACAAGCAACGCCGCAAGCGTCGCGAGTACATCTACTGCGGCTCGTTCTACGTGGCGCAGCAGAAGCTCGACATCAAGAACTGGCGTGACAGCCAGCAGTCGCCGGGCTTCCTGGCGCCGGAGCGCGCCTGGATGGATGCGATCACGGGCGAGATGGGTTACGTGGATGCCCTGCGCGAAGTCAGCCGTGAAGGTGACCAGTACAGCTGGTGGCCGGACAACGAGCAGGCCGAAATGCTCAACCTGGGCTACCGGTTCGACTACCAGATCCTCACCCCGGGCCTGCGCCGCTTCGTGCGCAACGCCCGCCTGCCGCGTCAGCCGCGCTTCTCGCAGCATGCGCCGCTGATTGTCGACTATGACTGGACGTTGACCATCTAAAGCCGATTGGGGCTGCTTTGCAGCCCATTCGCGGGCACGCCCGCTCCCACAGGAATAGCGTCGCTTTCACTGACGGCGCCGTACCTGTGGGAGCGGGCGTGTCGATGCGTCGAACCGCCGCGAATGGGCCACAGAAAATCTATTTGATCGGCCGCCAGATCATCGGGTAACGATACGGCTTGCCCTCATTGGCCCGCACCGCGGCAATGATGATCAGGATCAGCACCGCCACTGTCAGCATGGCGAACAGCACCAGCCCGATGACCACGAACATCAGCAAGAAGCAGATGAACCCGGCAATGGTCACGCTGATCTGAAAGTTCAGCGCCTCTTTGCCCTGGGCGTCGATGAAAGGGTCTTGCTCGCGCTTGAGGTGCCACAGCACCAGCGGGCCCAGCAGGTGCCCGAGCGGCACCACCAGGCCCAGCAGCGCGGAGAGGTGGCAGAACATTGCCCATTGCCGGATCTCGGCATTGGGCGGGGTGATCGACAGGTTCGAATCGCTCATGCCCCGCTCCTCCCTGGCTGGCTTCAGTCGGCCAGTGCCGCCTGCTGCAGTTCGAAGATTTCAGTCATGCCCTTCTGCGCCAGCGCCAGCATGGCGTTGAAGTCTTCCGGCTGGAACGGCGCACCTTCGGCAGTGCCCTGCACTTCGATGAAGCCACCGGCGCTGGTCATGACCACGTTCAGGTCGGTTTCGGCGGCGGAGTCTTCGAGGTAGTCCAGGTCGAGCACAGCTTCGCCCTGGTACATGCCCACCGACACGGCAGCGATCATGTGCTTGAGCGGGTTGCCGCCCTTCAGGCCGCCGCGCTTCTTGATCACCGCCAGGGCGTCGCACAGGGCGACCATGGCACCGGTGATGGATGCGGTACGGGTGCCGCCATCGGCCTGGATCACGTCGCAGTCGACGTACAGGGTGATGTCGCCCAGCTTGCTCATGTCCAGCGCGGCGCGCAGCGAGCGGCCAATCAGGCGCTGGATTTCCAGGGTGCGGCCACCCTGCTTGCCACGGCTGGCTTCGCGCTGGTTACGCTCACCGGTGGAACGCGGCAGCATGCCGTATTCGGCGGTCAGCCAGCCTTGGCCCTGGCCTTTGAGGAAGCGCGGCACACCGTTTTCCACGCTGACCGTGCAGATGACCTTGGTGTCACCGAACTCGACCAGTACCGACCCTTCGGCGTGCTTGGTGTAGTTGCGGGTGATGCGGATCGAGCGGAGCTGATCGGCGGCGCGACCACTTGGACGTTTCATCTGGGATACCTGTACTGGGACTTTGAATCTGCCGAGCATTATAGAGCCCGAAGCGCGGGGAAGACATGCCTATTGTCGCGCCCGCCACAGCCCGTCGCCTTTTCCTACCCCGGCGTTCCCCCCTCTGTAACATAGGTGGATTGGGCGCCAAGGCGCCACTGCGCTACAATCCTGCGCCTTGAAGCCGAGAGGCTCCCAACGTTCATTCAACTACGCGAGGTACTCCCCATGGTGCACAGCATGACCGCTTTTGCTCGTGTCGAGCGCGCCGGCAGCCAAGGCACCCTGGTCTGGGAACTGCGCTCGGTCAACCACCGCTACCTGGAACCTCACCTGCGCTTGCCCGAGGCCCTGCGCGACCTTGAAGGCGGCGTCCGTGAAGGCCTGCGCCAGGGCCTGTCGCGGGGCAAGGTGGAATGCACCTTGCGCCTCAATGAAGACAGCAACGGCAAGCCGCTGAAGGTAGACCACGAGCGCGCCGCGCAACTGGTCGCAGCCGCCGAGGAAGTGGCCGGGCTGATCAAGCAGCCGGCACCCCTCAACCCGCTGGAGGTGCTGTCGTGGCCAGGCGTGCTGGTGGCCGACACCAGTGACCCGCAGGCGCTGAACGCCGAAGCCATGGCACTGTTCGACGAAGCCCTGGCCGAACTCAAGGCCGGGCGCCAGCGCGAAGGCCAGGAACTGGCCCGGCTGATCAACGATCGCCTGGACAACATGACCAGCGAAGTCACCACCCTGCGCGCCCTGGTGCCGCAGATGCTGGCCGCGCAGCGGCAGAAGATCCTCGACCGCTTCGGCGACATGCAGGCCGAACTCGACCCGCAGCGCCTGGAGCAGGAAATGGTGTTGCTTGCCCAGAAGAGCGACGTGGCCGAGGAACTCGACCGCCTCTGCACCCACGTTACCGAAGTGCGCCGGGTGCTCAAGGGTGGCGGAGCCGCCGGCCGGCGCCTGGACTTCCTGATGCAGGAACTCAACCGCGAGGCCAACACCCTCGGCTCCAAGGCCTTCGACCCACGCAGCACACAAGCGGCGGTCAACCTGAAGGTATTGATCGAACAGATGCGTGAACAAGTACAGAACATCGAGTAAGGCCACCCCGACCATGAACCACAGCAGCGGCACCCTCTACATCGTTTCGGCCCCTTCGGGCGCCGGCAAGACCAGCCTGGTAACGGCCCTGACCAAGGACGACCGGCAGATCCGCGTTTCGGTCTCGCACACCACCCGCGCCATGCGCCCGGGTGAGGAGCACGGGGTGAACTATCACTTCGTCGTCCACGAGGAATTCAAGGCGCTGATCGCGCAAGGCGACTTCCTGGAGCATGCCGAAGTGTTCGGCAACTTCTACGGCACTTCGCGCAGCGCGTTGCAGCAGACCCTGGACCAGGGTTATGACCTGATCCTGGAAATCGACTGGCAAGGCGCCCAGCAGGTGCGCAAGCTGATGCCGCAGGCATTGTCGGTGTTCATCCTGCCGCCAAGCCAGGAAGCGCTGCGCCACCGCCTGGACGGCCGTGGGCAGGACAGTGAAGAGATCATTGCCGGGCGCATGAAAGAAGCGGTCACCGAGATGGTGCACTACGACGAGTATGACTACGTGATCATCAATGATGATTTCGACGTGGCGCTGGAAGATTTGAAGGCGGTGTTCCGTTCGAATCGCCTGGTGTTGAAGAAGCAGCAGCAGCGCCACAGCGAGTTGCTGAAAGAGTTGCTCTCCTGAGGGACCGCATGGGGCTGCTTTGCAGCCCTTTCGCGACACAAGGCCGCTCCCACATTGGATGGCGTACGCCGTGCCTTTGTGGGAGCGGCCTTGTGTCGCGATAGGGGCGCAAAGCGCCCCCCGCTTTATTCCTGCAACGGCAAGGTAGCCTGCTGACGCAGGGTAGCCCCCAGGAAATACGCCGGCGCGCGCATGCGCGACAGCATCATCAGCCCGATGCCCAGCACCGAGATGATCGCGGCAATCACGAATACCAGCCCCAGCCCACCCACATGCGAGCCACTGCCGAAGTCCGGCGAGGCGCTGTCGATGGCGGTGCGCAAGAAGATCACCGACAAGATCACCCCTCCTACCAGCGGGCACAGGCCACGCATGATGAAGTGGCGCAGGCTGTCGAACAGGCTGTCGCGGAAGTACCAGACGCAAGCAAACGCAGTCAGCGAATAGTAGAAGCAGATCATCATGCCCAACGCGGTGATGGTATCCGCCAGCACGTTCTCGCTCAGGCTACGCATGGTCACGTAGAACAGGCCCGCTGCCACACCCGCACAGATGGTGGCATAACGTGGGGTTTGCGAACGCGGGCAGACAGTGGCGAACTTCTGCGGTACGGCGCCGTAGTAACCCATGGCCAACAAGGTGCGCGCCGGCGCCACGAAGGTCGACTGCAGCGATGCCGCCGTGCTGGCCAGCACGGCGATGGACATCAAAATCGCCAACGGCCCCATGACCGGGCCAGCCAGGTGGGCAAAGACGTTCTCCTGGATGCGCGGGTTGTTCAGGCCCAGGCCTGTTTCGCTGATACCTGCAAACTGCAAGGTAGCGATGGCGGTGAACAGGTACAGGCCGAGGATCAGCATCACGGTCCAGGTGGCGGCCTTGCCGGGCACCTCTTCGCTGCCCACCGACTCTTCGCTGACGGTCAGGCAGGTATCCCAACCCCAGAAGATGAAGATCGACAGCGACAACCCGGCGGCAAAGGCCGAGAACGACTCGACACCGAACGGGTTGAACCAGGCGAAATCGAACTCCAGTGGCGGCGTCGCGGCGGTGCCGCCGAATGCGGCGACCGCAAAGCCGATCAACACCACCAACTGCAAGGCCACCAGGCCGTACTGCACGGTCATGGTTGTGGCAATGCCGCGACAGCAGATCCACACCGCCAGCGCGATGAACACGCAGCAGGTGCTGATGTTGATCAGCAGGTTGTCGGCCAATGCCGCCAGCTCATGCTTGCCGGTGATCTGGCCCAGGAACAGGTAGAAGAAGTCGACCGCCACCCCCGCCAGGTTCGACAGCACGATGGTGGTGGCCACCACCAACCCCCAGCCGCCAATCCAGCCGATCATCGGGCCGAAGGCACGCGCCGACCAAGTGAACGACGTGCCGCTGTCCGGCTCTGCCGAGTTCAGTTCGCGGTAGCCCAGGGCCACCAGCAGCATCGGCAGGAAGCCGACGATGAACACGGCTGGCAAGTGGGCACCGACCTCGCGCACGGTCGGGCCGAGGGCGCCAGTGAGGGTGTAGACCGGGGCGATGGTGGAAATGCCCAACACCACGGTAGCCAGCAAGCCCAGCCGGCCTTTGGCCAGACCCTTGCTGCTCTGGGTGTTACCCGCGTCGGCCACCACGTCGGGTGGGCGGCCGGCTTCTGTGTAATTGCTCATGAGTATTTGCCGTAAATTTTGGAATTGTTTTCGCAGGCCTTGCGCACAAGGCCTGCTTTCACTCATTGAAAGCTTGCTGCCGGGGACAAGTCATCCGAGACCTTCGGGTGACGTCAGAATGCCTTCTGCCGTACATCCTCCCGTGCTGCGTAGGCAATGCATGCCTCGCGAAACGCCTGGAACAGGCGCAGCGAGACCGGGTTTTCGCTAAAGCGCCACTCCGGGTGTCACTGCACACCGAGCACAAAGCCCGGCGCAGCGGGCATGGACACCGCTTCGATCAGGCCATCCGGGGCCCGTGCCTCGACGCGCAGGCCAGGGGCCAGGCGGTCGATGCCCTGGCTGTGCAGCGAGTTGACCTCGAACTGCGCAGCCAGGCCCAGGCGCTCGAACAACCCGCCAGGCTCGATGCCGACCAGGTGACGAGGGCCGTATTGCACTTCCAGGGGTGCGTCCTCAGGTTCGCGGTGGTCGAGATAGCCGGGCAACTCCTGCACACGCTGATGCAGGCTGCCGCCAAGCGCCACGTTCAGTTCCTGGTAGCCACGGCAGATGCACAACACCGGCACACCGGCGGCAATGGCCGCCTGCAGCAGCGGCAGGGTCAGCCGGTCACGCGCCAGGTCGTGACGGGTACCCGCCACGCTGGGGGCGCCATTGTAATGATGCGGTTCGATATTTGAAGGCGAGCCGGTAAAAACAATGCCGTGCAGGCGGGCCAGCAGCGCTTGCGTGTCGCTGCCCCCGTCACGGGCCGGCAAGATCAGCGGCAAGCCGGCAAAGCCGGCCGCCTCGACATACTTGTCGCCTACCGTGTGCGACGAGTTCTTCCCTACCTGCTGACGGCAGGCGCTGACACCGATCAAGGGGACCGCAGTTGCGCTCATGGGCTTACACCGTGTGCAGGTACCAGTTGTACTCAAGGTCGGAGATCGACACTTCGAACTCGGCCAGTTCGCTTTCCTTGCAGGCCACGAAGATATCGATGTAGTCCGGGCTGATGTATTGGTTGAGGACTTCGCTGTCGTCCAGCGCGCGCAGGGCATCGCGCAGGTTGTTCGGCAGGCTTTGCTCCAGTTGTTCGTAGGAGTTGCCTTCGATCGGCGCATCCGGCTCGACCTTGTTGGTCAGGCCGTGATGCACGCCGGCCAGGATAGCCGCCAGCATCAGGTACGGGTTGGCGTCGGCACCGGCCACGCGGTGCTCCAGGCGCACGTTGTCGCTGCTGTCGGTGGGTACGCGCACGGCCACGGTGCGGTTGTCCAGGCCCCAGCTCGGCGCATTGGGCACGTAGAACTGCGCGCCGAAACGGCGGTAGGAGTTGATGTTCGGGCACAGGAAAGCCATCGACGCCGGCATGGTCTCGAGCACGCCACCGATGGCGTGGCGCAGCGTGTCGCTTTGCAGCGGGTCGTCACTGGTAAAGATGTTCTTGCCGGTTTTCTTGTCCAGCAACGAAATGTGCACGTGCAGGCCGTTGCCTGCCTGGCCCGGGTAGGGCTTGGCCATGAAGGTGGTGTCCATTTCATGGTCGTAGGCCACGTTCTTGATCAGGCGCTTGAGCAGGATTGCGTAGTCGCAGGCCTTCAGCGGGTCGGCCACGTGGTGCAGGTTGACCTCGAACTGCGCCGGAGCGCTTTCCTTGACGATGGCATCGGCCGGCAGGCCCTGCTCCTTGGCCGCCTCGAGCATGTCCTGCAGGCAGTCGGCATATTCGTCGAGGTCGTCGATCAGGTACACCTGGGTCGACTGCGGGCGCTTGCCGGAAATGGGCGAACGCGGCGGCTGCGGGCGGCCGTTGAGGTTGTCCTGGTCGATCAGGTAGAACTCCAGCTCGAACGCAGCGCAAATATCCAGGCCCAGGTCGTCGAACTTGCTCACGATCTGGCGCAGCACTTCACGCGGGTCGGCAAAGAACGGCTGGCCGTCCAGTTCATGCATGGTCATCAGCAGCTGGGCGGTCGGGCGCTTTTGCCACGGTTCATCCGACAGCGAGCCAGGGATCGGGAAGCAGATACGGTCGGCATCGCCGATGTCCAGGCCAAGGCCGGTGCTTTCCACGGTGGAGCCGTTGATGTCCAGGGCGAACAGCGATGCCGGCAGGTTGATGCCCTTTTCGTACACCTTGTGCAGGCTGGCCCGCTCGATGCGCTTGCCACGTACCACGCCATTCATGTCGGAGATCAGCAGATCGACGTACTGCGTGTCCGGATGGGCCTGGAGGAAGTCATTCATCTCGCTGGAAGAACTGGCGCACGGGGTTACCGACGTCATGGCTGTACATCCTTTGATTTGCTGCGGCGATGTGGGGATACGGCTGGCGCCTCACGGGCGACGATGGTTGCAGCTGTTGTTCTTTTCACTTTCCCATCGTGGGGATTGGTTACCCGACCGGGCGCATTGATTCCGGGGGGCCGTTTCACTATAAAATGGCCCTGACGCAACAGACATTGGCAATTCGGCAAGCAGAGCGTGCACCAATGCAATATCAGATTACCCACGCCGACCTCTCCCTGGTCCTGGCACTGGAGCGTGGCCGGTCGCTGGCCAAGGCCGCCGAGCTTCTGAAAGTCGACGTGTCGACGGTATTCCGCTCGATCCGTCGGCTCGAGTCAGCGCTGGGTACAGCCTTGTTCGTCAAGAGCCGCAAGGGTTACCTGCCGACCGATACCGCCCAGGCCCTGGCCGAACAGGCCGAGCGCGCCGAGCAGGCGCTGGAGGCGGCGCGCATCGCCATGACCAGCGGCGAGCAGGTGGTAAGCGGCACTGTGCGGCTGACCTGCACCGAGGCGGTGATGCACAGCCTGCTGCTGCCAGCGCTGGCCGAATTCATGCCCAACTATCCGGCCCTGTCGCTGGAAATGGGCACGTCCAACACCTTTGCCAACCTCAGCCGACGCGACGCCGATATTGCCCTGCGCCTGACCAACACGCCACCGGAGCACCTGGTAGGCCGCAACCTGGGGTCTACCTCCTACGTGGTGTGTGGCCAGCCACAGTGGCGTGATCGCCTGGCCGAGTCGCCCGTCAGCACGCCGTGGATCGCCCCTGACGACTCGATGCAGGACCACCCCACGGTGGTCTGGCGCAACCAGCAGCACCCTGGGCTGAGCCCGCGCTACCAGTGCAGCAGCATGTCGACCATCGCCCAGCTGGTGACCGCCGGGCTGGGCGTGGCGGCGCTGCCGGACTACATGGTGCATGCGCTACCCGGGGTGGATGCGCTGAGCGGGCCGCTGGCCGGCTGTGACACCCAGTTGTGGCTGCTGACCCGGCCGGATTGCCGGGCGTTGCGCTCGGTGCAGACATTGTTCGAAGAGCTGACCCCACGGTTGCGCGGCGCGATGCTCTGAGGTTATCGTCAGGTTCATGCAGTGAGGGTGTCTGTTCCGGCCCTTTCGCGGCTGAAGCCGCTCCCACAGGGTGCGGTGGCAGGCTGGGGGATGAAGCGCCCGACAAAACAGCGCTTCCCTATTGGCTGGTGATTTTTTAAACTATCGAGTCCGCCTGCCCATTACTGGGCTGCACGCCCACCGCATTTGCTACTGAGGAAGACCATGGCCCGCGTAACTGTTGAAGACTGCCTGGAACACGTGGATAACCGCTTTGAGCTGGTCATGCTCTCGACCAAGCGCGCTCGCCAGCTGGCGACCGGCGGCAAAGAGCCACGCGTTGCGTGGGAAAACGACAAGCCAACCGTTGTTGCCCTGCGTGAAATCGCCGAAGGCATCGTCACCAACGAGTTCATCGCTGCTGAAGAGATCGTCACCGAGGATCCGGTGTTCGCCGCGTTCGAGGACGAGTCCAACGAGGCTGTCTGATTGATGCCAGGTCGACGTCGCACGGCGCAAGGCCCTCTTCCTCCGCAGGAGGTGAACCCATGCCGGGTATAGAAGCCTTGGCCGAACGGCTGTCGACCTACCTTGGCCCCGAACAGGTCAACCTGGTCCGGCGCGCCTATTTCTACGCCGAACAGGCCCACGACGGGCAGCGCCGCCGCAGCGGCGAGCCCTACGTGACCCATCCGCTGGCCGTGGCCAGTATCCTCGCCGACATGCACATGGACCATCAGAGCCTGATGGCGGCCATGCTGCACGACGTGATCGAAGACACCGGCATCGCCAAGGAAGCCCTCAGCCAGCAATTTGGCGAGACCGTGGCCGAACTGGTCGATGGGGTCAGCAAGCTGACCCAGATGAACTTCGAGACCAAGGCCGAGGCGCAAGCCGAAAACTTCCAGAAGATGGCCATGGCCATGGCCCGCGATATCCGCGTGATCCTGGTCAAACTGGCCGACCGCCTGCACAACATGCGTACCCTGGAAGTGCTGTCTGGCGAAAAACGCCGGCGCATCGCCAAGGAAACCCTGGAAATCTACGCGCCCATTGCCAACCGCTTAGGCATGCACACCGTGCGCGTGGAGTTCGAGGACCTTGGCTTCAAGGCCATGCACCCGATGCGCTCGTCGCTGATTCACCGGGCGGTGAAAAGCGCACGCGGCAACCGCAAGGAGATCGTCGCCAAGATCGAGCAGTCGCTGGCCAACTGCCTGGCCGTCGACGGTATCCAGGGCGAGGTCAGCGGCCGGCAGAAACACCTCTATGGCATCTACAAGAAGATGCGCGGCAAGCGCCGTGCCTTCAACGAGATCATGGACGTGTACGCCTTCCGCATCATCGTCGACAAGGTCGACACCTGCTACCGCGTGCTCGGCGCCGTGCACAACCTGTACAAGCCGCTGCCCGGTCGCTTCAAGGACTACATCGCAATCCCCAAGGCCAACGGCTACCAGTCGTTGCACACCACGCTGTTCGGCATGCACGGCGTGCCCATCGAAATCCAGATCCGCACCCGCGAGATGGAAGAGATGGCCAACAACGGCATCGCCGCGCACTGGCTGTACAAGTCCAACGATGACGAGCAGCCCAAGGGCAGCCACGCCCGCGCACGCCAGTGGGTCAAGGGCATCCTTGAACTGCAGCAACGTGCCGGCAACTCGCTGGAATTCATCGAAAGCGTGAAGATCGACCTGTTCCCGGACGAGGTCTACGTGTTCACGCCCAAGGGCCGCATCATGGAGCTGCCCAAAGGCTCCACGGCCGTCGATTTTGCGTATGCGGTGCACACCGACGTGGGCAACAGCTGCATCGCCTGCCGCATCAACCGCCGTTTGGCGCCGCTGTCCGAACCGCTGCAAAGCGGCTCGACGGTGGAAATCGTCAGCGCCCCGGGCGCACGGCCAAACCCGGCCTGGCTGAACTTCGTGGTGACCGGCAAGGCACGCACGCACATCCGCCACGCACTCAAGCAGCAGCGTCGCTCCGAGTCCATCAGCCTGGGCGAACGCCTGCTGAACAAGGTGCTCACCGGTTTCGACAGCAGCCTGGAGAAAATCCCGCAGGAACGTATCCAGGCGATTCTTGCCGAGTACCGCCAGGAACTGATCGAAGACCTGCTCGAAGACATCGGCCTGGGCAACCGCATGGCGTACGTGGTCGCACGCCGCCTGTTGTCGGCCGACGGCGAGCAGTTGCCCGCGCCGGAAGGCCCGCTGGCGATCCGTGGTACCGAAGGCCTGGTGCTGAGCTACGCCAAGTGCTGTACGCCGATTCCGGGTGACCCGATCGTCGGCCACCTGTCGGCTGGCAAAGGCATGGTCGTGCACCTTGAGAATTGCCGCAACATCAGTGAAATCCGCCACAACCCGGAGAAATGCGTGCAGCTCTCCTGGGCCAAGGACATCACAGGTGAGTTCAATGTCGAACTGCGTGTCGAACTGGAGCACCAGCGCGGCCTGATCGCCCTGCTGGCCAGCAGCGTCAACGCCGCCGACGGCAACATCGAGAAAATCAGCATGGACGAACGCGACGGCCGTATCAGCGTGGTCCAACTGGTGGTCAGCGTGCACGACCGCGTGCACCTGGCGCGTGTGATCAAGAAGCTGCGTACCCTGACCGGTGTGGTCCGCATCACCCGCATGCGTACGTAGTCCGCCAACCGCAAGGAGTCATCATGAGCAAGACCGTCATTACCAGCGACAAGGCCCCAGCCGCTATCGGTACCTACTCGCAGGCGATCAAGGCCGGCAACACCGTGTACATGTCGGGCCAGATCCCGCTGGACCCGAAGACCATGGAACTGGTTGAAGGCTTCGAAGCCCAGACCGTGCAGGTGTTCGAGAACCTCAAGTCCGTGGCTGAAGCCGCTGGCGGTTCGTTAAAGGACATCGTCAAGCTGAACATCTTCCTCACCGACCTGAGCCACTTCGCCAAGGTCAACGAGGTCATGGGCCGCTACTTCGAGCAGCCATACCCGGCCCGCGCCGCCATCGGCGTTGCCGCGCTGCCGAAAGGCGCCCAGGTCGAGATGGACGCCATCCTGGTCATCGAATGATGCCCCGGTGACGGGCGCCCTGCCCGTCACCCCTCCTCTGCAAGGTTATCCCGTCATGCGTCAAGCATTGCCCCTCGTGCTGGCAGCCCTGCTACTGGGCGGCTGCGCCAGCCACAAACCTGAAGATTTCAACGGCACCTGGATCAACCAGGACGCCATCACTGCGGCCGTCAAAGGCGGCAGCTTGCGCCAGGCGCTGAACGAGCATGGCCCGGTGTTCGAGTGGAAGCTCGACGTCGCCAACCAGCAAGCCAGCTACAGCAATGGCTTCGAGGCCGCTGACGGCCAGCTGAGCGCCAATGAAAAGCAATGGCAAGCCAGCTTCGAGGGCGGCCAGACCGAACAGCTGTCGCTTGATGGTGACGAGCTGCTAACCGTCGATCAACGGGGTGCCAAGCAGGCTTTCGTACGCGCCAAAACGCCTGCGGCTGCCAATGCCCCGCTGGGTAGCAACTTCGAGAAGGCGTTGTACCAGGCTTACCTGGGTGGCAACTGGAAGATCACCGAAGGCCAAGGCAAAGGTGCCAGCGTGCGCTTCAGCGACACCGGCAACGTCACCGGCCTGCCCGGGCCAGACCGCTTCGCCCTGTGCCTGGCGGGCGACTGCGCGACCATGGGCGGCAGCAACGACAGCCTGTGGCTGGAGCGTAACCAGCGTGGTGCGCCATTCATCATCAAACGCGATGGCGACAGGCTGGAGATTTTCCAGGCCGTGAACCGTGCGCAGCCGGATGAAATGCCGGAGCTGGCGGCGGGTACGCTTCAGTGGGTGCTGGAGAAGGACTGAAAGCGGACTTCGAGCCAGGCACTACCCTTGTGGGAGCGGGCGTGCCCGCGAAACAGACGACGCGGTGGGTGGCACCGGCTTTGCCGGTGTTCGCGGGCACGCCCGCTCCCACAAGAGACCGCGCCCGGCTAATGAGTCAGTTTTTTCCTTTCAGGATGGCTGCATACCCTTCCTTGTAACTCGGATACTCCGGCACCCAGCCCAACGCCCGCGCCCGGGCATTGCTGCAGCGTTTGCTGCCCGTACGCCGCACCCGCTGCTCATCGGACCACTCGGTAACCCCCATGTACTCGCGTAGCCAGGCCACCACGTCGGCCAGTGGCGCCGGGTCGTCATCAACGCCAATATAGTAGTCGTCCAGCACCTTGCCATCGGCATCGGCCTGCAGCAGGTGCGCCAGCAGGCCGGCGGCATCCTCGGCATGAATGCGGTTGCCATACAGCGGCGGCTCCTCGGCCACGCGGTAACCCTGACGCACCTGGCTCAGCAGCCATTCACGACCAGGGCCATAGATACCGGTCAGGCGCACCACGCTCGCCGGGATGCCGCTGCCCAGCGCCAGCTGTTCAGCCTCCAGCATCACCCGCCCGGAATAGCCCTCGGGCTCGGTGGCTGCACCTTCTTCGATCCATTCACCGTCTTTTTGCGCATACACGCTACTGCTCGATACAAACAGCAGGCGACGCGGGCGCTGACCACGCTCGGCCAGCCAAGCCAGTACATGGCGCAGGCCTTCGACATAGGCAGCCTGGTAGCCCGCCTCGTCGTGCTGGCTGGCCGCCACGCAGTAGACCAGGTAGTCCAGCGAACCCTGTGGCCAGGCTTGCGGGATCGACGACTCGGCCAGATCGGCGGCAATCGGTGTAACGCCTGCAGGCAGATGCCCGACCGAACGGCGCAGGCCGCTTACCTGCCAGCCTTTGGCCAGCATCTGCTTGGCAAAGCGCCCACCTACATCACCACATCCCACCACCATCACGGAAAGGTCTGACATCACTAAACTCCCTAGACCAATTGATCAGCCCGCCACGCTACACGATGGGTGGCTAGACCATAGGCGAAAAAAGCAACAAGATTACTTTTGTTAACAAGAATTACTTGCAATAATGGCAGCCAATTTGTTCTCGGCCTACTTCGAGGCCTTGGAGAACGTTCACTTTTTTCTTCATCAGGTCCGGCCAGCATGACACGTACTCAACCTTCCGCTTCGCCAACCCCGTCGCGCGCCTGGCGCGCCATCGCCGCGCTGACACTCAGCCTGGTGCTGGCCCCGGTGGCCATGGCCGATGAGCCAACCACCCCGGCCGCCGCGCCAGCCGCTGCTGCTGCTCCGGCTGCTCCGGCTACCCCAGCGGCACCCGCCGTGGAAGGCCAGGCACCCGCTGGCGAAGCAAAGGCTGCCACCCCGGCAGATTCGCAGGTAGTGGTTGATCCCGCCACCGACGCGCTGGTTGAAGACACCTCGCTGGGCATGGCCCACGACCTGTCCCCATGGGGCATGTACAAGAACGCCGACATCGTGGTGAAGATCGTCATGATTGGCCTGGCGATCGCCTCTATCATCACCTGGACTATCTGGATCGCCAAAGGCTTCGAGCTGATGGGCGCCAAGCGTCGCCTGCGTGGTGAAATCGCCCAGCTGAAGAAATCCGCCAGCCTGAAAGAAGCCAGCGAAGTTTCCAGCAAAGAAGGCACCCTGGCCCACACCCTGGTCCACGACGCCCTCGAAGAAATGCGCCTGTCGGCCAACGCCCGCGAAAAAGAAGGCATCAAGGAACGCGTCAGCTTCCGCCTGGAGCGCCTGGTGCACGCCAGCGGCCGTAACATGAGCAACGGCACTGGCGTACTGGCCACCATCGGCTCCACCGCGCCGTTCGTCGGCCTGTTCGGTACCGTGTGGGGCATCATGAACAGCTTCATCGGCATCGCCAAGACCCAGACCACCAACCTGGCCGTGGTTGCCCCAGGTATCGCCGAAGCCTTGCTGGCCACCGCCCTGGGCCTGGTCGCTGCAATCCCGGCCGTGGTCATCTACAACGTCTTCGCCCGCTCCATCGCTGGCTACAAGGCTCAGGTGTCCGACGCCTCCGCCCAGGTACTGCTGCTGGTCAGCCGTGACCTGGACCACCAGGGCAGCGATCGCGCCGCCCCGCACATGGTGAAAGTGGGGTAAGCCATGGGCCTGCATCTCAACGAAGGTGGCGACGACCTCGCCGAAAACCACGAAATCAACGTTACGCCGTTTATCGACGTGATGCTGGTGCTGCTGATCATCTTCATGGTCGCGGCCCCCTTGGCCACGGTCGACATCAAGGTCGACCTGCCGGCCTCGACCGCCAAACCGGCGCCGAGGCCCGAGAAGCCGGTGTTCGTCAGCGTCAAGGCCGACCAGAAGCTGTACGTCGGCGACGATCAGGTTGCTGCGCCCGACCAGCTTGGCCCGATGCTCGACGCCAAGACCAAGGGTGACAAGGAAACCACCATCTTCTTCCAGGCTGACAAGGGCGTGGATTACGGCGACCTGATGGAAGTGATGAACAACATGCGCGCGGCCGGCTACCTCAAGGTCGGTCTGGTAGGTCTCGAGACGGCAGCCAAGAAATGACGAAAACGCGCTCAAACATGGCGCGCTACGGTGGCAGCCTGCTGATTGTGCTGGGCGTGCACGTGGTCGCCGTGCTGCTGACGCTCAACTGGTCGGTGCCACAGGCCATCGAGCTGCCCCCGGCAGCGATGATGGTCGAGCTGGCACCGTTGCCTGAGCCTGCGCCACCACCGCCACCGAAGGCGGCTCCACAGCCACCGGCACCGGTCGAAGAACTGCCGCTGCCAAAGCTGGTGGAAGCGCCCAAGCCCAAGATCGCCGTGCACAAGCCGCCCAAGCCGAAGGCCAAACCCCAGCCACCAAAGCCGGAGAAAAAGCCTGAGCCGCCGACGGAAGCACCGCCAACCGAGCAGACGGTAGACGCACCGCCCAGCAACACGCCACCGCAGAAGTCCGCGGCACCGGCGCCGAGCATTGCGTCCAACAGCAACGCCTTGCCAACCTGGCAGAGCGACCTGCTGCGCCACCTGGCCAAGTACAAGCGTTACCCGGAAGACGCGCGCCGTCGCGGCCTGCAAGGCATCAACCGCCTGCGCTTCGTGGTGGACGCCGAAGGCAAGGTCGTGTCGTACGCCATGGCCGGTGGTTCGGGCAGTGCTGCACTGGACCGGGCGACCCTGGAAATGATCCGTCGGGCCGGCACGGTACCCAAGCCGCCACCTGAGTTGCTGAACAATGGCACGATCGAAGTCGTGGCACCGTTCGTCTACTCGCTGGACCGCCGCTGAGACTTTTGTTTCTGTCACAAATCGGCAAGTCTGATAACGTGCGTCTATCGATTGCAGCCGCTATGCTGGGCCCGCAACTTCATGGACGCACGTTATGACCCTCACAGAATTACGCTACATCGTCACACTCGCCCAGGAACAGCATTTCGGCCATGCCGCCGAACGCTGCCACGTGAGCCAGCCGACCCTGTCGGTCGGTGTGAAGAAGCTCGAGGATGAGCTTGGCGTTCTGATCTTCGAACGCAGCAAAAGCGCGGTGCGCCTGACCCCGGTCGGCGAAAGCATCGTCGCCCAGGCGCAGAAGGTACTGGAGCAGGCCCAGGGCATTCGCGAACTGGCCCAGGCCGGCAAGAACCAGCTCACTGCCCCGCTCAAGGTTGGCGCCATCTATACCGTCGGCCCTTACCTGTTCCCGCACCTGATCCCGCAACTGCACCGCGTAGCGCCGCAGATGCCGCTGTACATCGAAGAAAACTTCACCCATGTACTGCGCGAAAAACTGCGCAACGGCGAACTGGATGCAGTCATCATCGCCCTGCCGTTCAACGAAGCCGATGTGCTGACCCTACCGCTGTACGATGAACCGTTCTGCGCCCTGATGCCGGCCGACCACCCGTGGACGGCGAAAAAGACCATCGATACCGCCATGCTCAACGACAAGAGCCTGTTGTTGCTGGGTGAAGGCCACTGCTTCCGCGACCAGGTACTGGAAGCCTGCCCGACCCTGAACAAGGGTGGCGAAGGCTCCAGGCACACCACGGTCGAATCCAGCTCGCTGGAAACCATTCGCCATATGGTGGCCTCCGGCCTTGGCGTATCGATCCTGCCGCTGTCTGCCGTGCACAGCCATCATTACGCCCCTGGCATCATCGAGGTTCGACCGCTCACCGCCCCAGCGCCGTTCCGCACCGTGGCCATTGCCTGGCGCGCCAGCTTCCCGCGGCCGAAGGCCATCGAGATCCTCGCCGACTCGATCCGCCTGTGCTCGGTCGCCAAAGCCCCTGCGGAACAACCGGCCTGAGCCATGAGTGAGCTGTCGAAGGTCCCGGTCACGGTACTCAAGGGCGTTGGCGAAGCCATGGCGGAGAAACTCGCCAAGGTAGGCCTGGAGAACCTGCAGGACGTGCTGTTCCACCTGCCCTTGCGCTACCAGGACCGCACCCGCGTGGTGCCGATTGGCCAATTGCGCCCAGGCCAGGATGCCGTGATCGAGGGTGTGGTCAGCGGTGCCGATGTGACCATGGGCAAGCGCCGCAGCCTGGTGGTACGCCTGGGTGACGGCACAGGTGTGCTGAGCCTGCGCTTCTATCACTTCAGCAACGCACAAAAAGAAGGCCTTAAACGTGGCACCCATCTGCGCTGCTACGGCGAAGCGCGCCCCGGCGCATCAGGCCTGGAAATCTACCACCCGGAATACCGTGCGCTGAATGGTGACGAGCCGCCGCCACCGGTCGAGCAGACCCTGACGCCGATCTACCCGTCCACCGAAGGCCTCACCCAGCAACGCCTGCGCCTGTTGTGCCAGCAGAGCCTGGGCCTGCTCGGCCCACGCAGTCTGCCCGACTGGCTGCCTGACGAACTGGCCCGGGACTATCAGCTGGCGCCGCTGGACGATGCCATCCGTTACCTGCACAACCCGCCGGCCGACGCCGACCTCGACGAGCTTGCCGAAGGCCAGCATTGGGCCCAGCACCGCCTGGCCTTCGAAGAGCTGCTGACCCATCAGCTGTCGCAGCAACGCCTGCGCGAAAGCCTGCGCAGCCTGCGCGCGCCAGTGCTGCCCAAGGCCACGCGGCTGCAGGCACAGTACCTGGCCAACCTGGGCTTCCAGCCGACCGGCGCGCAACAGCGGGTGGCCAACGAAATTGCCTACGACCTCAGCCAGCACGAGCCGATGATGCGCCTGGTGCAGGGCGATGTAGGGGCCGGCAAGACTGTGGTCGCCGCCCTGGCCGCGTTGCAGGCCCTGGAAGCGGGCTACCAGGTGGCGCTGATGGCACCCACCGAGATCCTCGCCGAACAGCACTACATCACCTTCAAGCGCTGGCTCGAGCCCTTGGGCATCGAAGTGGCCTGGCTGGCCGGCAAGCTCAAGGGCAAGGCACGGGCCGCTTCCCTGGAGCAGATCGCCAACGGCGCACCGATGGTGGTCGGTACCCATGCGCTGTTCCAGGAAGAGGTGAAGTTCAAGCACCTGGCCCTGGCGATCATCGACGAACAGCACCGTTTTGGCGTGCAGCAACGCCTGGCCCTGCGCAAGAAGGGCGTGGCCGGCGAGTTGTGCCCGCACCAGCTGATCATGACCGCCACGCCTATTCCGCGCACCCTGGCCATGAGCGCCTACGCCGACCTGGATACCTCGGTACTCGACGAACTGCCACCCGGGCGTACGCCGGTTAACACCGTGCTGGTGGCTGACAGCCGCCGCTTCGAAGTGGTCGAACGGGTTCGCGCCGCCTGCGCCGAGGGGCGTCAGGCTTACTGGGTGTGCACCCTGATCGAAGAGTCCGAAGAGCTGACCTGCCAGGCGGCCGAAAGCACGTACGAAGAGCTCGGCAGCGCCTTGGGCGAATTGCGTGTAGGCCTGATCCACGGCCGCATGAAGCCTGCGGAAAAAGCCGAGATCATGACGCAGTTCAAGGCCGGTGAATTGCAGCTGCTGGTCGCGACCACTGTCATCGAAGTAGGCGTGGACGTACCCAACGCAAGCCTGATGATCATCGAAAACCCCGAACGCCTGGGCCTGGCCCAGTTGCACCAGCTGCGGGGCCGGGTTGGCCGGGGCAGTGCCGTCAGCCATTGCGTGCTGCTGTACCACCCACCGCTGTCGCAGATCGGCCGCGAGCGCCTGGGGATCATGCGCGAGACCAACGACGGCTTCATCATCGCCGAAAAAGACCTGGAACTGCGCGGCCCGGGCGAGATGCTGGGGACTCGGCAGACCGGTCTGCTACAGTTCAAGGTCGCCGACCTGATGCGCGACGCCGACCTGCTGCCAGCCGTGCGCGACGCCGCCCAGGCCCTGATCGCGCGCTGGCCGGAGCACGTCAGCCCGTTGCTCGACCGCTGGCTGCGTCATGGCCAACAATACGGGCAAGTGTGACGCCAGTCCCAGAATGGATCCAGATTTGCTCGCAGGCTGGTTATACTTCGCGTTTAAAAGAATCAGTGGATACGGACCATGACTGAAGTTGCCCTGGACACCGCAACCCCACACGCCCCCTCTGTTATCAGGCAGCTGCTGGACAAGGTTGGCGTCGCCTACCGAGAGGTGGTCGAACACTCGGAGCTGCCGGCCGCCTCGCGGGTGCAGGCAATCCTGCTTGACGATGAGATCGGCGCATTGATGGTGCTGTTCCCTCAGAGCAAGATGCTGGACCTCAACCGCCTGAAAGAGCTGACCGGCCGCAAGCTCAAGGCGGTGCCGCTGGCGCGCTTGAAACAGATGCTCGACAAGCACCAGCTGAAGAACTTGCCGGGTATTCCGGCACTGACCAGCTCACCTTGCCTCTACGAAGACAAGCTGTTGGCTGCCGAAAAATTGTATATCCAGTCTGGCGAAGCCGGGCTGTTGCTGGAAATCGAGCAGGAAGACTTCAAGCGCATGCTGAAAAAAGCCAGCGCTGGCAGTTTCGGCCAACCGGTCCGGGAAATCCGCCCCAACCTCAACCGCCCCGATGACGACACCCGCGAAATCACCACTGCCGTGCAGGCCTTCACGGCCCGTCGCATCCAGAAGCGCCTGGAAGAAACCATCGAGATCCCGCCACTGGCCGACACCGCGCAGAAGATCATCAAGCTACGGGTAGACCCCAACGCCAGTATCGATGACATCACCGGGGTGGTCGAAACCGACCCGGCGCTGGCGGCACAGGTGGTGAGCTGGGCGGCATCGCCCTACTACGCTTCGCCGGGCAAGATCCGCTCGGTAGAGGATGCCATCGTGCGCGTGCTGGGCTTTGACCTGGTGATCAACCTGGCCCTGGGCCTGGCGCTGGGCAAGACGTTGAGCCTGCCGAAAGACCACCCGCAACAAGCCACGCCATACTGGCAGCAGTCGATCTACACCGCAGCGATCATCGAAGGCCTGACCCGCGCCATACCTCGGGCAGAACGCCCCGAGGCCGGGCTGACCTACCTGGCCGGGCTGCTGCACAACTTCGGCTACCTGCTGCTGGCGCACGTGTTCCCGCCACACTTCTCGCTGATTTGCCGCCACCTGGAGGTCAACCCGCACCTGAACCACACCTACGTGGAACAGCACCTGCTGGGCATCAGCCGCGAACAGATTGGCGCCTGGCTGATGAAGCTGTGGGACATGCCGGAAGAGCTCTCGACCGCACTGCGCTTCCAGCACGACCCGGCCTACGACGGCGAGTATTCGGCGTTCCCCAACCTGGTGTGCCTGGCTACCCGTTTGCTGCGTTCGCGGGGGATTGGTTCGGGGCCGCTGGAGGAGATTCCTGACGAGCTGCTGGAGCGCCTGGGCATTACCCGGGACAAGGCGGAGGATGTGGTGAACAAGGTGCTCGAGGCCGAGAACCTGTTGCGCGAACTGGCTTCGCAGTTCCACGCACCGCATTAGGCATCAACGCATAACCTGTGGGAGCGGGCAAGCCCGCGAACACCGGCGCAGCCGGTGCCAAGCACCGCGTCGCTTGATTCGCGGGCTTGCCCGCTCCCACAGGTTAAGCACCAGCACCTTTGCTGTTTTTCAGCCCTACTTCTTCTTAGGTTTCAGGTACTTCATCAACCCCTGGAACCACATCACCAACGCCGGATTGCCCTTGATCTGGATGTTCTTGTCCTGAATGCCCTGCATGAACGCCAGTTGCTTGTTGCCAGCCTGCATCGTGGCAAAGCCATAGGCTGCGTCCTTGAAGGCAATGGCGAAGGCCGGCTGTGGGTGCGCGCCGCCCTTGCTGCTGATGCGCTCGTTATTGACGATGAAGTGCCGGGCGACATTGCCGTCCAGGGTCTGCATCTGGAACACCAGGTCCTTGCCCTTGAGCTGCTGCTGGAATGCCGGGTTGTTGCGGCTGGCCCTGGCCATCAACAGCCCCATGGCCCAGAGAAGAAAGCGGAACTTCATCAACGCGCCTCGAATAAAAAGTGACTAAGCCGCGCAGTCTATACTTTTCCAGAACTATTTATGCAAGTTCGAAACATTTTGCCAGCAGAAAGCACAACGGGCGCCCTGAGGCGCCCGCTTGGCCGACACTGGGGTTGTCAGGTAGCGATCATTTGCCTTTCTTGGCCGGCTTGGCAGCTTTTTTGGCTTCGTTGACTTCGTCGCGCAGGTTCTTGCCTGGCTTGAAGGCCACCGTATTGCTGGCCTTGATCTTGACCGGCTCACCGGTTTGCGGGTTCTTGCCGGTACGCGCGCCGCGATGACGTTTTTCGAAGGTGCCGAAACCGACCAGGGTCACGGTGTCCTTGTCCAGGGCGCCGGTGATGATGTCGAGAATCGCGTTCAAAACCTGATTGGCCTTTTCCTTTTTCAGATCGGCCTTCTCGGCGATGACGGCGGCGAGTTCTGGTTTGCGCATAGTGAAGCCTCTTTGACGGAATTCTTGTTGTTATGCCGTGCTGCCTTTGGGAGCAGCGCTCAAGGCACCGCAGGCTCTAATCTGCGGCAGACGGAAGTGAGAATGGCACGTGCTCCGGGGCCGCGCCAGTATCAGGGCGGCCATTGTGCTGGCAACAACAGGATAAATCCGACAGAACGCCCTCTATTTAAGCCATTACCGCCGGTAACTGGCGATTCAGCGCCAGCTTCTCCATCACGGCGGCCCCGGTCAGGGCATAGCCGAGCAACTGGCCGTCAGCGCCTTGGCAGAGCACCTTCAGGTCACTACCCTGCCCCTCCACCTGCCACTGGCCTTCCTGGCCCAAGGGTGGCGGCGAAACCACCAGCGGGCAGGCCGGTGTTTTCACGGTGATCGGCATTGGCCCGTAGGCGACCGCGGTCGGCTTGCCGGCCAAGGTTTGCGCCAGCGCCCGGGCACAGCTCATCAGCGGCATCACGTAGAGCAGGTTGATGCCATCGACTTCGGCACAGTCGCCAAGGGCGAAGATGTTGGCGTGGGACGTACGCAGCTCGCGGTCTACGCTGACGCCACGGTTGGTCTGCAGGCCGGCTGCGGCGGCCAGGTCGATGCGTGGCCGCAGGCCGATGGCCGACACCACCAGGTCGCAGGCGATGACGCTGCCATCGGACAGGTGCGCCTCCAGGCCGTTGGCTACCTGCTGTACCCGGTTCAGCACCGGCCCCAGGTGGAAACGCACACCCAGGCCTTCCAGCCCGGCTTGCACGGCCGCCGCAGCGGCTTGGTGCAGCAGCGTCGGCATCACCTGTTCGCACGGCGCGACCACGTCGACCTGGAAGCCACCCACGCTCATGTCATTGGCAAATTCGCAACCGATAAGGCCCGCGCCAAGAATCAGCACGCGCTGTTTGCCAGCGGCGGCGGCACGGAAGCGGGCATAGTCTTCCAGATCGTTGATCGGGAATACCCACTCACCCGCATCGCCTTCAATCGGCACCTGCACGGTCTGGGCGCCCCAGGCCAGCACCAGGTCACGGTATTCAACGGCCTCTTCGCCGATCCACAGGCGTTTGTGGCCCGGGTCGATGCCGCTGATGCGGGTGTGGGTGCGGACCTCGGCGTTCAACTGCACGGCCATTGCGCCGGGTTCGGCCATGACCAGGCCATCGGCGCCTTTGTGCTTGGCAAAGCCCATGGAGAGCATGGGCTTGGAATAGGAACGACCGTCGTCGGCAGTGATCAGCAGCAGCGGCGTCTGCGCATCGAGCTTGCGAAATTCACGGGCCAGGTTGTAGCCCGCAAGGCCGGTACCGATGATTACCACAGGGGACGTCATGTCGTGCTTTCCTCGATTAACCGATGGAGATCATTTCAAAGTCGCTTTTGCCGACACCGCAGTCGGGGCACAGCCAGTCTTCAGGCACGTCTTCCCACCGCGTGCCGGGGGCGATGCCGTCGTCTGGCCAGCCTTCGGCTTCGTCGTAGATCAGGCCGCAGACAATACACTGCCACTTTTTCATCAGGTTTTTCCCTCGGGTCAGGCTGGGGCTGTATGTTGCTGCTGAGGGCCTCTTCGCGGGCTCGCCCGCTCCCACAGGCAAGGTGCATAACCTGTGGGAGCGGGCGAGCCCGCGAATGGGGCCGACGCGCAATTCGTGGGGGCTTTGTAGCGGCCCTGCCACCAGTATGCAAGCAGTCGGGGCAATCATGCTAAGCTCGCCGCCTCTCTGGTTGTAACAAGCAGACCGACGTGTCGTACGAATCCCCGCAAGCAGCCGCTGTCGCGTGGCTGCCGTATTCCCGGCTGGCGACCGACATCGACCAGCCCACCCTTGACTGGCTGTTCGACGAGGGCTCGCTGACCCGCCGCCTGACCCGCCTGTCCTTTGATCACTTCTCTGTGACCCCGCTGTTCGAGGGCTGGCAGCCGCTGCGCGATGATGAATGCCAGGCGCTGGGCATTGCTGCAGGGTCAGAAGGCTGGGTGCGCGAGGTGTACCTGCGCGGCCATGGCCAACCTTGGGTATTCGCCCGTAGCGTCGCCAGCCGCAGCGCCCTGGAACGCGGCGGGTTGGACCTGGAAACCCTCGGCAGCCGCTCGTTGGGCGAGTTGCTGTTCTGCGACCAGGCGTTCATTCGCCACCCGATTGAAGTGTGCAGTTATCCACAGGCCTGGCTGCCAACCGAGGCCGTTCATGACGCACTGTGGGGGCGCCGCTCGCGCTTCGAGCGTGGCGGCCTGGACCTGCTGGTGGCAGAAGTGTTCCTGCCGGCACTGTGGCAAGCGGCCAAGGAGGAGAACCGCTGATGTACCTGCAACTGCTCAAGTCGCTCAACCGCCTGCACCCGCGGGCCTGGGACTTCGTCCAGCTCAGCCGCATGGACCGGCCGATCGGTATCTACCTGCTGCTGTGGCCAACCTTGTCGGCGGTGTGGATTGCCGGCAACGGTTCACCGACCCTGGCCAATGTGCTGATCTTCGGCCTTGGCGTGGTGCTGATGCGCGCTGCCGGCTGCTGCATCAACGATTTTGCCGACCGCAAGGTGGACGGCCACGTCAAGCGCACCGCCGACCGCCCCTTGGCCAGTGGCCGGGTCCGGCCGCGCGAGGCACTGGCACTGTTCGCCATCCTGGTCGGGGTCAGCTTCCTGCTGGTGCTGTGCACCAACAGCCGCACGGTATGGCTGTCGTTTGGCGCGGTGGCGTTGGCGTTCTGCTACCCGTTCATGAAGCGCTATACCTATTACCCGCAGGTGGTGCTGGGTGCAGCGTATTCCTGGGGTATTCCCATGGCCTTCACGGCGGCGGGTGGCGAGCTGCCGGCCAGCGCCTGGCTGCTGTACATCGCCAACTTGCTGTGGACGGTGGGTTACGACACCTATTACGCCATGGTCGACCGCGATGACGACCTGAAGATTGGTGTGAAATCGACCGCGATCCTGTTCGGCGAGGCCGACCGCACCATCATCCTGACCTTGCAGCTGCTGTCACTGGGCTGCCTGCTGTTGGCGGGCAGCCGCTTCGAGCTGGGGGGCTGGTTCCACTTGGGGCTGCTGGGGGCGGCGGCGTGCTTTGCCTGGGAATACTGGTCGACCCGCAAGCTGGACCGGGAATCGTGCTTCAAGGCGTTTCTGCACAATCACTGGGCGGGGTTGCTGGTATTTATTGGGGTGGTGCTGGATTACGCATTGCGCTGAAGAGTCTGGGGCTGCTTTGCAGCCCTATCGCGACGCAAGGCCGCTCCCACATTGATCGGCGTATGCAGGACCCTGTGGGAGCGGCCTTGTGTCGCGAAAGGGCCGCACAGCGGCCCCGGCGGTCTCAAGGCTTGGCGACGTGCCAGACGTCTTTCAAGCCGTCACCGGTCTTGTCCCCGGCCTTCTTGTCCTTGATGAAGGTATACAGCGGCTTGCCGTCGTAGGCCCACTGCATCGAACCATCGTCACGGGTTACGTGGGTCCATTTGTCCTTGGGCGCTTCGTCTTCTTTCTTGACCATCAACGGCGGCCAATTGGTAGCGCATTCGCCATTGCACATCGACTTGCCACCCGCATCCTTGTCAAAGGTATACAGGGTCATGCCGGCATGATCGACCCACATGCCGTCCTTCTCCATGGCATGGTGGGCCGACGCCACCCCCGGGAGCGCCAGCGCAGCGAAAAGGGCCATCCAGCTCAGCGTTTGTCGTGTCATTGGATTCACCATTGTTTCGGGGGGAATTAGGTTCTGGTTGCCGCCGCTGCGGCCCTTTCAAGCCTAGTCCAGTCACGGAATGTCGCCAGAACGGCCAACACCCTGTCACACAGCTGCAATAATTCCGTTATCTAATGCGGGCCAAGACACCGAATCCAGGAGAGGTTTTGAGCATGGTTGGCAGAAACATTCTGATCGTCGACGACGAAGCGCCCATTCGCGAGATGATCGCCGTTGCCCTGGAAATGGCCGGCTATGACTGCCTGGAAGCGGAAAACTCCCAACAGGCCCACGCGATCATCGTCGACCGCAAACCGGACCTGATCCTGCTCGACTGGATGCTGCCAGGCACCTCCGGCATCGAGCTGGCCCGCCGCCTCAAGCGCGACGAGCTGACCGGTGACATCCCGATCATCATGCTCACCGCCAAGGGTGAAGAAGACAACAAGATCCAGGGCCTGGAAGTGGGCGCTGACGACTACATCACCAAGCCGTTCTCGCCGCGTGAGCTGGTGGCGCGCCTGAAAGCCGTGCTGCGCCGCACCGGCCCGAGCGACACCGAAGCACCGATCGAAGTCGGCGGCCTGCTGCTCGACCCGATCAGCCACCGCGTGACCATCGACGGCAAGCCGGCCGAGATGGGCCCTACCGAATACCGCCTGCTGCAGTTCTTCATGACCCACCAGGAGCGCGCCTACACCCGTGGCCAGCTGCTGGACCAGGTGTGGGGTGGCAACGTGTATGTCGAGGAACGCACGGTTGACGTGCACATCCGCCGCCTGCGCAAGGCGCTGGGTGAAGCCTATGAAAATCTGGTACAAACCGTCCGGGGCACTGGCTACCGCTTCTCGACCAAGAGCTAGCTGCAAGCTGCAAGCTGCAAGCTGCAAGAAACAGCGGCAGCGTAAGGCTCGAAAAGGACTATCAGCACCACGATCCGCTTCTTCTTGCAGCTTGAGGCTTGCAACTTGCAGCTGGATCCGAAGGATCCCGTCAATTGAACCAGAACTGGCACGCGACCCTGATTCGCCACCTGCTGTTGCTGATCACTGTCTGCCTGATCGGTGGGTTGGTCAGTGGCTACTATGGCTGGAGCCTGGCCATCGGCCTGGCGCTCTACCTGGGTTGGACCCTCAAGCAACTGCTGCGCCTGCACGACTGGCTGCGCAATCATCAACCTGATGAAGCACCACCCGATGGCTACGGCCTGTGGGGTGAGGTGTTCGACAGCATCTACCACCTGCAACGCCGCGACCAGCGAGTGCGTGGCCGCCTGCAGGCGGTGATCGACCGGGTGCAGGAGTCCACTGCCGCACTGCGTGACGCCGTGATCATGCTCGACAGCGACGGCAACCTGGAGTGGTGGAACCGTGCCGCCGAAACCCTGCTGGGCTTCAAGACCCCACAGGACGGCGGCCAGCAGGTCACCAACCTGGTGCGCCACCCACGCTTCAAGGAGTACTTCGAAGCGGAGAACTACCTCGAGCCGCTGGAAATTCCCTCGCCGATCAACGACCGCCTGCGTGTGCAACTGCACATCACCCGTTATGGCAACAACGAGCACTTGATGCTGGTGCGCGATGTCACGCGCATTCACCAGCTGGAGCAGATGCGCAAGGATTTCGTCGCCAACGTCTCGCACGAGCTGCGCACGCCGCTTACCGTGATCACCGGCTACCTGGAAACCCTGCTGGATAACGTCGAAGACGTGAACCCGCGCTGGAAGCGCGCGTTGCAGCAGATGAGCCAGCAAGGTTCGCGCATGCAGACGCTGCTCAACGACCTGCTGCTGCTGGCCAAGCTGGAAGCCACCGACTACCCGTCGGACAACCAGCCGGTGGCAGTCGATGCCTTGCTCACCGCCATCAAGAACGACGCCCAGGCGCTGTCCGGGCCACGCAACCAGCGCATCACCCTGGAAGCGGCGCCTGGCGTGAAGCTCAAGGGTAGCGAGTCTGAACTGCGCAGTGCCTTTTCCAACCTGGTGTTCAACGCGGTCAAGTACACCCAGGACGAAGGCAACATCCGTATCCGCTGGTGGGCCGATGCCCAGGGTGCACACTTGTCGGTACAGGACTCGGGGGTGGGCATCGACGCCAAGCACTTGCCGCGCCTGACCGAACGCTTCTACCGGGTTGATTCCAGCCGGGCGTCGAATACCGGTGGGACCGGGCTGGGGCTGGCGATCGTCAAGCATGTGCTGATGCGTCACCGCGGCAAGCTGGAAATCAGCAGTGTGCCGGGGCATGGCAGTACCTTTACCTGTCATTTTTTGCCGGCACAATTGGCCAACGGCAAAGGTTGAGGGCCCTGGGGCCGCTGCGCGGCCCATCGCGACACAAGGCAGCTCCTACAAGGGATCGCGCCCCCCCTTGGGGACCAAAGAATTCGCTGCCCTTTGCTTTTGCGGCCCCAGCCGCTACATTGGATCCCCTGTGCCAGCAAACGCTGGCACTTTTTTTCTCCTTATCTCAAAGACGGACCCCGTAAAAACTCCATCATGGACCCTTCCCCTGGTATCAGCCTCACCTCGTTATTCGCCGACTTCGGCATGATCATCTTTGCCTTGCTGCTGGTGCTGCTCAACGGATTCTTCGTTGCCGCCGAGTTCGCCATGGTCAAGCTGCGCGCCACCCGCGTGGAGTCCATCGCCGAACAGCATGGCTGGCGCGGCAATATCCTGCGCAAGGTACACAACCAGCTCGACGCCTACCTGTCAGCCTGCCAGCTGGGTATCACCCTCGCCTCCCTGGGCCTGGGCTGGGTCGGCGAACCGGCGTTTGCCCACCTGCTGGAGCCGCTGCTCGCCTACTTTGGCGTCGACTCGCCCGAGCTGATCAAGGCCATCTCGTTCTTCATCGCCTTCTTTGTCATCTCCTACCTGCACATCGTGGTCGGTGAGCTGGCACCCAAGTCCTGGGCCATCCGCAAACCCGAGCTGCTGTCGCTGTGGACGGCGGTACCGTTGTACCTGTTCTACTGGGCGATGTACCCGGCCATCTACCTGCTCAATGCCAGCGCCAACACCATCCTGCGCATCGCCGGCCAGGGCGAGCCTGGCCCGCACCACGAGCACCACTACAGCCGTGAAGAACTCAAGCTGATCCTGCACTCCAGCCGTGGCCAGGACCCAAGCGACCAAGGCATGCGCGTGTTGGCGTCGGCCGTGGAAATGGGCGAGCTGGAAGTGGTCGACTGGGCCAACTCGCGTGAGGACATGGTCAGCATCGACGCCCATGCGCCGCTGAAGCAGATCCTGGCCCTGGTGCGCCGTCACAAGTTCAGCCGCTACCCGGTGTATGACGCAGAGCGTGAAGAATTCACCGGCTTGCTGCACATCAAGGACCTGCTGCTGGAGTTGGCCGAGCTGGAGCACTTGCCCGAGACCATCGACCTGGACGACCTCGCCCGGCCGCTGGAGCGCGTATCGCGGCACATGCCGCTGTCGCAATTGCTGGAGCAGTTCCGCAAGGGCGGCGCGCACTTCGTGCTGGTGGAAGAAGCCGACGGCAAGGTAATCGGCTACCTGACCATGGAAGACGTGCTGGAAGTGCTGGTGGGCGACATCCAGGACGAGCACCGCAAGACCGAGCGCGGCATCCTCGCCTACCAGCCGGGCAAACTGCTGGTACGGGGTGATACGCCGCTGTTCAAGGTTGAGCGCCTGCTGGGCATCGACCTTGACCACATCGAGGCGGAAACCCTGGCAGGGTTGGTCTACGAAACACTCAAGCGCGTGCCTGAAGAAGAGGAAGTGCTGGAGGTCGAAGGGCTGCGCATCATCATCAAGAAGATGAAAGGGCCGAAGATTGTGCTGGCCAAGGTGCTGAAGCTGGATTGAGGGCCATGGGGCTGCTGCGCAGCCCATCGCGACACAAGGCCGCTCCTATGTATGGACTCGCCCACACTGTCTAATTGCTTTTGAACATAGGAACCCGGTTGCATCTATGTATCAGGCCTATCCGAGGAAGCTTT